>NZ_JBFAIA010000032.1:0-1468 GCF_040654455.1 Nonomuraea sp. NPDC050691 | reverse complement strand
CGGCGCCCACGGTGGTGGCCATCGACGCGCCCGTCCGCGCCCCTCCCCGAGGGAGACCCATGACCCCCCTGCTCGAAGCGCGCGGGATCGACAAGAGCTTCGGCCCCGTGAAGGTCCTGCACGACGTGACGTTCTCCGCCTACGCCGGCGAGGTGACCGCCCTCGTCGGCGACAACGGCGCCGGCAAGTCGACGCTGGTCAAGTGCATCGGCGGCATCCACCCCATCGACAACGGCGAGCTGCTGTTCGACGGCCGTCCCGTCCAGGTGAACGGCCCGCGCGACGCGGGCGAGCTCGGCATCGAGATCGTCTACCAGGACCTCGCGCTCTGCGACAACCTGGACATCGTCCAGAACATGTTCCTCGGCCGGGAGCGCCACCGGGGCCTGGTCCTGGACGAGGACACCATGGAAGAGCTCGCCGAGCAGACCCTGAGCAGCCTGTCCGTCCGCACGGTCAAGTCCATCCGCCAGCTGGTCTCCAGCCTGTCCGGCGGCCAGCGCCAGACCGTCGCCATCGCCAAGGCCGTGCTGTGGGACAGCAAGGTCGTCATCCTCGACGAGCCGACCGCCGCCCTCGGCGTGGCCCAGACCGCGCAGGTGCTGGAGCTGGTGCGCCGCCTGGCCGACAACGGTCTGGCCGTCGTCCTCATCTCGCACAACATGAACGACGTGTTCGCCGTCTCCGACCGGATCGCGGCGCTCTACCTCGGCAGGATGGCCGCCCAGGTCAGGACCGCCGACGTGACGCACGCCCAGGTCGTCGAACTGATCACTTCCGGCCGGAGCGGAGAACTCGGCCTCAAGAACGGGGCTGTGGCATGAGCAAGGTCAAGGAACTCCCCGGCGAGGCGGTGGCGACGGCCGTGCGCTCGCCGTCGATCAGCCACAGCGCCCGCGCCTACATCGAGCGGGTGCGCGCCGGCGACATGGGCGCGCTGCCCGCCGTGCTCGGGCTGGTGGTGCTGTGCACGGCGTTCGCACTGGCGCGCCCCGCCTTCCTCACCGCCATCAACTTCGCCAACCTCTTCACCCAGGGCGCGGCCGTCACCGTGATCGCCATGGGCCTGGTGTTCGTGCTGCTCATCGGCGAGATCGACCTGTCGGCGGGCTTCACCAGCGGTGTCTGCGCGGCCGTCCTCGCGGTGGCGCTCACCAACATGGGGCTGCCCTGGTACGTCGGGGTGCTCGCCGCGATCGTCACCGGCGCGGTCATCGGCATGGCGCTCGGCACGCTCGTCGCCAAGGTCGGCATCCCGTCGTTCGTGGTGACGCTGGCGGCCTTCCTCGCCTTCCAGGGCCTCGTGCTGGTCCTGGTGAACGAGGGCACGAACATCTCGATCAACGACCCCGTCATCAAGGCCGTCGCGCAGCGCAACCTGCCGCCCGCGCTCGGCTGGGCGCTCTACGCGGTCTGCGTGCTCGCGTACGCGGGGCTGCAGGTGCTGCGGGCGCGCAAGCGGGCCGCG
>NZ_JBFAIA010000031.1:0-58540 GCF_040654455.1 Nonomuraea sp. NPDC050691 | reverse complement strand
GGCCCCCGCGGCGCGCGCCCGCCGGGCCGGGCCGGCGGCGACGTCCACGCGGCGGTACGCGACCGCGTGGACGGCGGCGCAGCTCAGCCCGGCGCCGTCGAGGATCACGGGACCACGCGCCATGAGGTCAGTCGCCGTCCGGGAGGATCAGCCCGAGGATCCAGCTCACGACGCTGATGATGATCGCGCCCCAGAACGCGGAGGGGTAGAAGTCGTCGACGTGGAAGGGGATGCTGAGCTCCCCGGCGATCCAGCTCGTCAGCAGCAGCATGGCCGCGTTGATGACGAGCAGGAACACGCCCAGCGTGAGGACGATGATCGCGCAACCGAGTGTCTTGACGATCGGCTTCACGATGGCGTTGATGAGACCGAAGATCAACGCCACGACGAGCAGCGTGCCCCAGTATTCGGGCGAGTACTTGGGGGTGGTGATCTGGATGCCGTCCAGGAACTGGATGGCGACCCAGAGGGCGACCGCGGCCGCCAGGGTCCTGATGATGAATTTCACGCTGGAAGATCCTCCCACTCCTGCGGGCGCCCCGGTAGGCCGGCGCGCTTCGACCCTACGCGCTCGGCGATCACGCCGCGGGGCCGGGCGGTGACCGGCGAAGCCGTTATCGGCTGCTCACGGAGGGAAGGAGGGCCCCAGGAGGAGATGAGATGAACACCGAGGGCCTGGAGTCGTTGCCCGCCAGCGAGCTGCACGATCGCGCCGTCCGCTACGCCGTGCGCCACGGGGACCTGGGGTTCCTGTGGAACCTGCTGAAGGTCATCCCGGCCGCGGAGGCGAGCACGGGCAACGAGAGGGAGACGGCCGCCGACCTGAGCCGCGTCTCGGCCCTGCTCAGTGACGCCCTGGCGGCGGGTGAGGGTGAGCTGGGCGACGCGCTGCGTCCCATCTACATCGAGTACCTGACCAAGCACCCGGACGCGTAGCCGCGCCGTCCGCTCACCGGAAGGGGCGCGGGCGGCCCGCCGGTCACCCCGCCAGGCGGGGCTGCGCGATGTGCGCGGCGAAGCCGGGCGTCGAGTACTCCCGCCCGTCCCCCTCGATGATCATGCTCTCGTACGGGCTGCGCACCGCGGTCTCGGCGGCGAAGCGCCGGGCGCGGACCGGGCCCATGGCGTACATGGCGGTGGCGTAGGCGTCGGCGACGCCCAGGTCGGGGCCGATCACGGTGACCGCGTCGACGCCCGTGCGCCGGCGTCCCGTACGGGGATCGACGACGGGCGAGGCGCCCGAGGTGGCGATGCCGAGGTCGTGCGCCGCCACCACCGCGCGCACCAGGCCGGTGCGCGGGTCGCGGACGCCGACCTCCCAGCGGCGGCCGGGGGCGGCCGAGCCGCGCAGCCTGATGTCGTCGCCCGCGTCGATGCGGTGGTCGCCCGCTCCGGTGCTGGCCAGGGCGCGCGACAGCCGCTCCAGCGCCCAGCCCTTGATGTAGCCCGACGGGTCGACGACGCCGCCACGGCGGGCCTCGAACCAGCCGCCGGTGGCCTCGCTCAGCTCGTCGCAGCGGTGCAGCACCTCGATCAGCTCGGGCACCTGCTCGATGGTCTGGCCGCGGTTCAGGCGTCCGATCTGGCTGTCCTCGCGAGAGGGGTGGAACGTGGCCTCCACCCAGCGCAGCCAGGCGAACGCGTTGTCGAGCAGGGGGGTGAGCTCCCGTACGGGCAGCGGGGTTCTGATGTCCACGCTGACGGGCATGCCGGCGATCATCTCGACACGGGTGCCACCGGGAAAAGTCGTCACCTTGCCTCCTTGCTCGCCTGTGGGCTGCAACCGTCCCATATCAGGCGTAATGTCGCCCTAAGTGATCCACTCGCCGGGGAGATCGGTTCGCCGTCAGGCGCTCTGGGTGTCCTCGACCCGGCCCGGGGCGAGGCGGAACAGGCCGGCTCCGGCGCCGGCCGTGCGGATGCGCGCCCCCGGAACGGCCAGGCGGGACAGGGCGCCGCGGACGTACCGCTGGAAGGGGCGCGGACCCGCCACGACCACCTTGCGCGCGGCGATGTCGGGCACCTGCCGCCGCAGCCCCGAGGCGCTGACCCGCTCCTTGACGCGCGGGTCGTGCTCGTCGCCGACGACCAGGGTCAGTCCGTGCTCGTCCTGGAGGGCGCGCAGCTCGGCGGTCATCCGCTCGGCGCGGTAGATGACCACGGTGTCGTCGGCGCGTTCGGCCAGCAGGGCCCGCAGGCGGGCGGCGCCGAGGCCGGACGCGACCACCAGCACGCCCTTGGCCGGGGGCGGCGTGGCGTGGTGCCAGACGGCCATCGCGGCGGCCATGCCGTACAGGATGAGGGAGCCGGTGCGGCTGAGCGGCGTCACGTACGCGGTGGAGCTGAGCTGGTGCACGGGCACCAGCACGCCGGCCAGGTACGTCGCGAGCCGGAGCCGCTGCCGGGCCGTCTCGGACCGGAGCAGGTCCGCGGCCTTGACCGCGAGCAACCCCAGGGCGACCAGTAAGCCCGCCATCGCGTAGGCCGTGGGACGCCAGGGGAACCCCAGACCCGGCTGGATCGCCCCGAACTCCGCCACGGCGACCCCGCACCAGAAGAGGATCGGCCACTGATCCGTTTTCGCCTTACCAACCATGACTTCAACGATGCGTGCCGAATATGAGAGGTGTCTGAGTAGGGTCTAAATCATGGCTAACGTGCGTGTTGAGCGGACAGATGACGGCGGATTCAGGGCGACGAACGCCCGCGGCGCCGAGGTCCGGATGGGCGGCGGCGACGAGGACGGGGTCTTCACGCCGGTCGAGCTGTTGCTGGCCGCCGTGGGCGGCTGCAACATCGTCACCGTGGAGCCGCTCACGGCCAAGCGGGGACACCAGCTGGTGCGGCTGGCGATGACGGTGGAGTCGGAGAAGGTCGAGCCGAACCTCCTCGGCCCGGTGACGATCACCTACGACGTCGAGCTGCCCTCGGAGGAGGCCGGCGAGGTTTACCGTGCCGTGGCGCAGCGGGTGCACGAGAAGTACTGCACGGTCAGCCGTTCCCTGCAGGAGGGGACGGAGGTCCGTTTGGAGCTTTCGTAGCCGGATTAGGCCGATATTCGACCCCGTTATGACGCGTCCGTTGCATTCCTCTCGGTAGTGTCGAGGCAGGTCAGAAGGTACGCCGACTGACCGCGAGAGCCTTTACCGAGGCGGACGCGGAGGGGGACCGTAGTCCGCAAGTGCGGGACCGCCGGCGTTTTGGGGGAAGCGTCGGCCTGGACCGCCTTCGATCGGGGCCGGGCAGGTTTGGGGGAACTGCCCGGCCCCGACTCATGCCCGGGGTCGTCCTGGAGTCCATGCCCGGGACGGGGGCTTCGACGCCCTGCCCCATAAGGTGCATCCGTGACAAAACTCCTCATCGACTGTGATCCCGGCATCGACGACGCCCTGGCCCTCGCCCTGGCCGCCGGCTCCCCGTCCCTGGAGATCATCGGCATCACCACGGTCGGCGGGAACGTGGACCTCTCCCTCACCACCGCCAACGCGCTGGCCCTGCGGGAGTTCCTCGACCTCGGGGAGGTGCCGGTCGTGCCGGGCAGCCGCGGGGCGCTGCTGCGGCACGAAGTCCGCGCCGCCACCGTCCACGGCAGCACCGGCCTCGGCGACGCCGTCCTGCCCCCCGCCACCCGCCCGGCCGGCGACGGTCACGCGGTGGACTTCATCATCGAGGCCCTGCGCGCCGCCCCCGGCGAGATCACGCTCGTGGCCATCGGCCCGCTGACCAACATCGCCCTCGCGGTGCGCAAGGAGCCGCGCGTCGTGGAGTGGGCCCGCGACTTCGTGATCATGGGCGGCTCGTACACCCGCGGCAACACCAACCCGGCGGCCGAGTTCAACATGCTCGCCGACCCCGAGGCCGCGGCGATCGTGTTCGACGCCGGCTGGACCGTGAAGATGCTCGGCCTGGACGTCACCCTCACCGCCCTGGTCACCACGGACGTCCTGGACCGCATGCGCCCCCTGGGCCGGCTCGCCGACCTCCTCGTGCCCGCCGCCACGTCCTACGGCGTGGTCACGGCCGAGGGCGGCCCCGCCATCCACGACGCCTGCGCGGTCGCCTACGTCCTGGACCCGTCGCTGTTCGCCTGCGTCCCGGCCGTGGTCAAGGTCGAGACCGCCGGCCGGTACACCTCCGGGATGACCGTGACGGACTTCAGGCCGGCGGATCGGCAGGCGAACGCCCTGGTCGCGACGGCCCTGGACGTGAAGAGGTTCTGGGACCTGGTGCTGGACGCGTACACCCGGCTGGCCTCCCGCCTCGGCTGAATGTGCGGGTGGTCCGCGGCGGCTGCTACAGTTACACCTGTTGCGGGCGCCGCTAGCTCAGTTGGTTAGAGCAGCTGACTCTTAATCAGCGGGTCCGGGGTTCGAGTCCCTGGCGGCGCACAGCGAGAAACCCCAGTTCGGCAGGTTCGGGCTGGGGTTTCTTTGTGCTTTCTCAGAGGGAGCGGCGCCGTTGACGACAGCTCGCTGCGTCATACCCCTCCTTTCGGGGCCAAGTCGGATACCCTCTGTCGCCTCATCCCGCTAGCGAAGAGGGACAGCGCGTGGCCGAGATCGGGGACAGGCGGCTCACCGTCAAGGACGTCAAGGCGCTGTGCGCGGACGCCGGCCTCCTCCTCGGCGACGCCCGGACCCTGATCGAGGAGCACGCGGAGGTCCTCCAGGCGGTCCATCGGGCGCTGGCGGACGTACGGGCCGAGCTGTCGCGGGCCGAGCTGGGGTCGATCCCGGTCAGCCGGATCAAGGACGTCACCGGTGGCCGGTTACGCATCGGAACGCTGGAGCGCTCCGGGTACACGACGGTGCTGCAGGTCCTGGACGCTTCGCCGTACCGGTTGCAGTTGGTGCCGGGGATCGGGGCGCAGACCGCGGGCCAGGTGCATGCGGCGGCCCGCCAGATCGCCACGGCCGTCGAGCAGGCGGTCGGCATCCGGCTGGACATCGAGCACCAGGACCGGCACAGCAGCGCGCTCGTGGTCGCCCTGCACCGGCTGGTGAACGTCGGTCCCGAGCTGGCTCGTGCCCTGGAGGCGGCGCGGACGCTGAGCACGCGCCTCGACCGGCTGCTGCGGGACGCCAAGCCCGCGCGCAGCCGGCTGCGGATGTTGTTCGCGGGGGGTGAGCGGCGCGGCCAGGCCCAGGCGGCGCTGGCGTCGATCGCGGCACTGCTCGAGGACGCGCGCGAGACCAGACTGCTGCTCGCCCAGACCACCGCGGACGTGCTGCGGCCCGCGGTGACGGAGTTCGAGGCGTGGACGGACTTCGAGTACCGATCGGCGGACTACTACGGCCTGCTCGCGGAGGTGGCGGGCGAACCGGTCGCGGCCGACCAGGGGATCCTGCCCGACGATCTGCTCGCGAAGGTCAACGCGCAGGAACTGGACGACACGCACCGGCGGGTGTCGTTGCGCGGCTACCAGTCGTTCGGCGCCCGTTTCGCCCTGGCGCAGCGCCGGGTGATCCTCGGGGACGAGATGGGCCTGGGGAAGTCCGTCGAGGCCATCGCCGCACTGGCCCATCTGAGGGCGCGCGGGGCCACGCACTTCCTCGTGGTGTGCCCGACCAGCGTGCTGATCAACTGGGTGCGGGAGATCGAGTCGCGCAGCACCCTGGCCGTCCACCCCGTCCACGGCGCCGGCCGCGAGGCGGCCCAGCGGGAATGGGTACGGCGGGGCGGGGTCGCCGTGGCCACCCTGGACAGCCTGCACCGCCTTCCGGTGACGGAGGTCGGCCTCCTGGTGGTGGACGAGGCGCACTACGTCAAGAACCCGCAGACCAAGCGGGCCAGGGCGGTGGCCGAGTGGTGCCGGCGCACCGAGCGGGTGCTGTTCCTGACCGGCACGCCGATGGAGAACCGGGTGGAGGAGTTCCGCACGCTGGTCTCCTACCTGCAGCCCGACCTGGCCGCCGAGCTTCGCGGCAGTGACGTGGTGGCCGGTGCGCAGGCCTTCCGCAAGGCGGTCGCCCCCGCCTACCTGCGTCGCAACCAGCAGGACGTGCTGAAGGAGCTGCCTGAGCGGGTCGAGGTGGAGGAGTGGGTGGAGTTCAGCGGAGCCGACTTCGCCGCCTACCGTCAGGCCGTCGCGGAGGGCAACTTCATGGCCATGCGGCGGGCCGCCTACGCCGCCCCCGACACCTCCGCCAAGCTGAAGCGGTTGCTGGAGCTGGTGGAGGATGCCCGGGCCAACGGGCTCAAGGTGATCGTCTTCTCCTACTTCCGCGATGTCCTCGGCGCCGTGCAGTCGGCGCTGAACGGCCGGGCCCATGGCCCGATCTCGGGCTCTTTGACGGCGGCGCGCCGCCAGCAGGAGGTGGACGCGTTCTCCCGGGCCAGAGGGCACGCGGTCCTGCTCAGCCAGATCCAGGCGGGCGGGGTGGGACTCAACCTGCAGGCCGCATCGGTGGTGATCATGTGTGAGCCGCAGGTGAAGCCGAGCATGGAGGCCCAGGCGGTGGCCCGCGCGCACCGGATGGGTCAGGTACGCACGGTCCAGGTGCATCGCCTGCTGTCGGTGGACGCGGTCGACCAGCGCATGCTCGACATTCTGGGCGCCAAGGCGGAGTTGTTCGACGCCTATGCCCGGCGGAGCGATCTGGCCGAGTCCACCGCCGACGCGGTCGACGTCTCCGAGCAGTCGCTGGCCCGGCAGATCGTGGAGGAAGAACAGCGCCGCCTCGCCCTCACCGGCGCTCCCGCGGCGGATGGAGCCGACGGGCCCGCGACGGATTGAGCCGGTGTGCCCGCGGCGGATCGCGCGGTTTTCTCCGCCGAAAAGCGTTATGCCGCTGGTCGTGGGCCGTCTCCTGCCCGAGAGCTCGTCTTGACGAAAGGACTGACATGGGTCTCCAGACCAGCCGGCGTGACCTGTTGAAGGCGGCGGCAGGGGTGGCCGTGCTGCCCGCGCTGGGCGGCCGGGCGTGGGCGGAGGAGCGGGCGGCGGCGCCGTTCAAGCATCCGGGGCTGCTGCACACCCAGGCCGACTTCGACCGGATCGCGGCGGCCGTGCGGGCCGGGGCGCAGCCGTACAAGGCCGGGTGGGACAAGCTGGTGGCCAACGGACGCTCGAGGAGCACCTGGAAGCCGCGGCCGCTGGCGACCGTGGTGCGCGGCGGCGACGGGCAGAACTACTCGCAGCTGTACAACGACATCCACGCGGCGTACCAGAACGCGCTGCGCTGGCGCATCAGCGGTGACAAGGCGCACGCCGAGACGGCGAGCGCCATCCTCAACGCCTGGTCGGCCACGCTCAAGACGGTCACCGGCAACGCCGACCGGTTCCTCGCCGCCGGCATCTACGGCTACCAGTTCGCCAACGCCGCCGAGCTGATGCGCGGCTATCCCGGGTTCGAGGTCGAGCGGTTCCGGACCATGCTCCGCACCGTCTTCCACCCGCTGAACGAGGCCTTCCTGACCAAGCACAACGGCGCCTGCATCACCAACTACTGGGCCAACTGGGACCTGTGCACCATCGCCTCGGTCATGGCGATCGGCGTCTTCTGCGACGACCGGGCGATGTTCGACCGGGCCGTGGACTACGTCAAGAACGGCAAGGGCAACGGGTCGATCATGAACGCGATCCCGTTCCTGCACCCCGGCGGGCTCGCCCAGTGGCAGGAGAGCGGACGCGACCAGGGGCACACCATGATGGGCGTCGGCCTGCTCGGCACCATCGCCGAGATGGCCTGGAACCAGGGCCTCGACCTGTACGGGTACGCCGACAACCGGATCATGAAGGCCGCCGAGTACGTCGCGCGGTACAACCTCGGCCAGAGCGTGCCGTTCACCACCTACACCTGGGGCACCGGCCAGAACTGCGGCCACCGCGAGCAGACCGTGATCTCCGCGGCCTCCCGGGGCCAGGACCGGCCGGTGTGGGAGCTGCTGTACAACCACTACGCCAACCGCCGGGGCCTGGCCGTGCCGAACACCAAGGCGTACGCCGAGCGGGTGCGCGCCGAGGGCGGCGGCGGCGACTACGGGCCCAACAGCGGCGGGTTCGACCAGCTCGGCTTCGGCACGCTCCTCTACACCCGCGCCGCCACCGCGACCACGCCCGCCGGCGGCGTTCTGCTCCAGGCCGGCACCACCCGGCGGCTGCTGTCGATCAACTTCCCGGAGGAGGGGATCGGCGCCTCCGGCGCTCTGGGCATCCTGGGCGAGGGGGCGGCGCTGCGGGTGGTGCCGGGCCTGGCCGACGCGAAGGGGTTCTCGTTCGTGGACGACGACGGGCGCTACCTGCGGCACAAGGACTTCCGGCTGCGCTTCGAGGGTGACGACGGGACGGCGCTGTTCGAGCGCGACGCGACCTTCCACCCCCGGGCGGCGGCGGGGACCGGGCGCCTGCGGCTGGAGTCGGCCAACTACCCCGGCCGTTTCGTCCGGCACCGCCACCACCAGCTGTGGCTCGACAAGGACCAGGCGACTTCGGCCTTCCGCGCCGACAGCACCTTCCGCCCCACCGCCTGACGATCCTCCCGCCCCGAGGCGCTCCTCGGTGACGGAGCGGTACGTCGTATGGCGATTCGGGTGATCATGGTAGCGGCGCACCGCGCCCTTCCCGTACCTTTGCCCCCAACGTAAACGATCTTCGATCGGGGGTTCGACCATGGTGAGAGCAGGATTCAAGGCGCTGGCCGCGGCCTCGGGTGTCGCCGTCGTGCTGGTCGCCGGCGCGGGCGTCGCGCAGGCGCAGACCACACGTGCCGCGGTGGACTGCGTCAAGAAGGTGGACGGGGGCCGGACGATCACGGGCAGGCCCTGGGTCAAGGTGAAGAACGAGTGCGCCTGGACGTACGACATCAAGATCGTGTGGAAGTACGGGCCCGACAGCCTCTGCAGGGAGCTCTCGCCGGGTGAGACGCTGCGGCACGAGTCCGCCCAGAGCGCCACGTACGACGGCACGAGGATCTGCTGAGCTCGCGGAGCAGGACGAGCCTCCTGGGCAACTTGCCCAGGAGGCTCGTCTGTTTTCGTCAGTCCCTTGACGGCGTGGAGCCGGGATCTGAACCACGAACCTGCCTCGGTCCGGTCTCCACACCACGCCTCGACGCGGGTCAGTCAGCCCAGCACCTGACCGCACACGCAGGGCTCAGGGGCCGTCCCCGCCGGGCAACGGCTCGCCCTTCGGCAGGTCGAGGGGCGCGGGTTTGGCCGCCCACGGCACGGCGACCCTCATGGTGACGTTGCCGGGGAAGCCTATGACGTACCCCTTCGCGAGCGGAGGAAGGCCGCTCCACCACCCGCGCCACGCCGCGGAGCCGAGCCTGTTCACGAGCTTGCTCTCCCCGATGCCGACATAGAGCACGTTCAGGCTCCCGGCGAGAGCGGTCGACACCGCGACGTCCTTCACGGTCTGCTCCCACGACTTGTTCTCGACCCGGTCGTTCCAGAGCGTCGAGCCGCCGCTGGCGAGTGCCCCCTGGATGAGGTTGCGCTTCCATGGCTTCATCGCGGCGAACATCGCCATGCCACCGATGCCGCCGACGGCGCCGCCGACGATGGCGGAGTTGCTGCCCTCGGCGAGCGAGAGCAGGGACCTGTCGAGCGGGTGCCGTCCGCGGAACGGGTTGGCCACGGCGTTGATGGCGACGTTGCCCCCGATCCCCCACCGGTACAGCTGCCAGTAGGAGCTCCATGACCCTCGCGCCATCTGCAGGAAGGTCAGCCGGCCCTCGCCGGCCGCCGTGCCCAGCCCCCGCACCACCCGCGACCGGCCGACGGCTATCGTGCTGCTCCTCAGGAGGCCACCGAGCAGGCGGAGGACGAGCTGGAGCCTGCCGAGGGCGCCGGTGGCGGCGAAGGCGACGTCGGCGGTCGTCTTCGCGGACCTCGCCCAGGCCGCCAAGGTGCCCAGTCCGGCGGTGACGCTCGCGATCGCCGCGGCCGCCACCACCGAGATGATCAGGCTTTTCAGCAGCTCCTCGAGGGCCTTCTGCGTGCTGACCGAGATCTCGGCGGCGGAGTCGAGCATGGTGGCGGCCTCACCGAGCTGGGCGATGGCCTGCAAGCGGAAGTCCCGGTCGAGAAAGCGTGCGTACTTCGCCTTGAACGTGGCCGCGTCCTCGCCCTCCCACACGTCGAGCAGCTCGTTGACCGGGGTGAGGTCGTCGTCCGCGGCCATCAGCGCCGTTCTCATCCGCCGGCAGCCCTCGGCCATGGTTCTCAGGCGGCGTACGTCCTCGTCGTTCCCGATCCGGAGGATCGCGTGGCAGAGCGTCTCGATGAGTTGCAGGGGCCGCTCATACCACTCCGCCACGCGTTCCCCCTTGTCCGGCCACTGTCACCAGGCGGACCCGTCGAGCCTGGCGGCTTCCGCCCACGTGTGGTCCTCGGTGCGTTCCTGGTTGCGGCTGATGCGCGTGAGCGCCTCGCCGGCCGCGGCCAGCTTCTTGTGCAGGTCGCCGACGTAGTCGTTCAGCTCTGTGTAGAAGTCCCCGTAGTGCTCGTCGAGCTGCCTGGAAGCGCCTTCCACGAGACCGAAGCAGCGCGCCGTGGGAGCCGCGTCGACGGCGAACGCCTCGGCGTGTCCCTTGAGCACTCGTCCGACCTCGCCGCAGACTCCTCCTGCGGACTTGATGCTGGTCGGGGGAATGACCCTTTTCTCAGTCATACGGCTCCATGCTTCAGGCTTGGCGTGAGCGTAGTGGACGGCTTCCCGTCAAGGTGACGCCGGCCTGGCGATCAGGCAGAGCATCAGGTCAGGTCGCGGACCGAGCCGCGTGCCTTGAGCGTCGGCCGCTGGACGACCCGGCGGCGGCGCGCGCCCCCGTCGGCGGCGGCCGACACCAGCCGGACGGCCGCCTTCACGATGCCGTCGATGTTCCAGTCGACGGTGGTCAGCCCCGGCGTGAGCAGGCCCGACATCGGGTGGTCGTCGTAGCCCATGACGGAGACGTCGCCGGGGATCGACAGGCCGAGCTCCTGGGCCGCCGCGTAGACGCCGTACGCGATGGAGTCGGCGAAGCAGAACACCGCCGTGGGGCCGCCCGGGCGCAGCGCGCGGTGCGCGGCCTCGGTGGCGGCGGCCAGGCCGTGGGAGGCGGTGAGCACCTCCATGTCCAGCCCGAGCCGCTCGGCCTCGGCCGTCACGTGGACGTCGGCGGGCCGGTCGGGCGTGCTGGCCCGGGTCGGGGTCAGCACCGCGATCCGGTGGTGGCCCAGGGCGCGCAGGTGCTCCAGGGCCAGCGTGACGCCGTCGCGGTTGTCGAAGACGACCTCGGCGGCCGTGCCGGCCAGCGAGTCGCCGATCGCCACGACGGGCACGGACTCGCACAGCTCCGGCCAGAACGGCGCCGCCGGGTCGACCGGCTGCACGATCATGCCGTCGACCCGCTGGTCGCGCAGTTGCTGGGCGAGCGCGCGCTCGCGGGCCGGGTCGCCGACGGCGTCGAGGATGAGGGCGTAGCGGTCCTTCTCGCGCAGACCCCGGCTGATGCCGACGGCGAGCGACTGCTGCCAGAGGTCTTCGAGGGAGCCGCACAGCAGCCCGATCATGCCGGTGCGCCCGCTGGCCAGGGCCCGGGCGATGGGGTCGGCCTCGTAGCCGAGCTCTGTCGCCGCCGCGCGCACCCGCTCCATGGTCTCCTCCGAGACCTGCAGGCCGCGCAGTGCGTAGGAAACGGCCGCCGGCGACAGACCGGTCGCCTTGGCCACTTCCCGGATCGTCGCTCTCTTCCGGGGCATTGGATCAGCCTATTGCGTGACGCGGACAGAAACCCGTACCGCTGCGGAACACCCGTTGACAGCGAAGAGGTGAAGCGGTTCACTGAACCGTATCACTGAAGCGGTTCACCCCCTTCGTCGTACAATGAGTGATCAGTAACCTATATTATCAGTAGGAAATGCAGGAAGGAGGCGGTCCGCCGTGGCCATCGACGTGCACCAGCACCTGTGGACGCGCGCGTTCATCGAGGCGCTGCGCGCCCGCACGACCCCTCCCCGCCTGGACGGCTGGACCCTGCACCTCGACGGCGAGCCCCCGTACGAGGTGAACCCGGCCGACCATGGCCCGCGCGACACCACGGGGCTGGACCTGGCCCTGGTGTCGCTGTCGAGCCCGCTCGGCGTCGAGTTCCTGCCGCCCGAGGAGTCCTGGCCGCTGATCGACGCCTACCACGAGGGGGTGCTCGGCCTCGGCGAGCCGTACGGCGCGTGGGCCGCCACCTGCCACAGCGACCCCGACCCCGAGCGGCTGGCGCGCGACCTCGACCGGGGGTTCGCCGGGCTGCAGATCCCCGCCACGGCGCTGCCCGACGACCGCCTGCTGAAGGTTCTCACCGACCGCGACATGCCCCTGTTCGTCCACCCTGGCCCCGCCGCGCCGCCCCGCGCCGGCGAGGCGCCGCAGCCGGCCGAGGCGCCGCCGTGGTGGCCGGCGGTCGTGCCGTACGTGCAGCAGATGCACGCGGCCTGGCACCACTTCCACGCGGTCGTCCGTCCGCGCCACCCCGGCCTGCGCGTGTGCTTCGCACTGCTGGCCGGCCTGGCGCCGCTCCACTCCGAGCGGCTGATCGCCAGAGGCGGCGGCGGGCGCGGCCGGGTCGATCCCGGCTTCTTCGTGGAGACCTCCTCGTACGGCCCGCGCGCGATCGACGCGATCGTCCGCGAGCTCGGCGTCGACGTCGTCGTCAACGGCTCCGACGCCCCCTACGCCACCGCGCCCGACCCGGGCCTCGGCGAGGCCGCCGCGCACGCCATCCGGGTCACCAACCCCCGTCGTCTGCTCGCCAGAAAGGAGACTCGTACGTGAACGAGGGCACCGAACCGACCACCGGCCCGGTCGTCGCCACGCCCGGCAACCCGGACATCGACCACGGCAACACGCGCCAGACCCAGGACGGGGGTGTCTGCGCCGACCTGCCCGAGCGCGCGCTCGACCGGCGTGAACTGCGCGAACTGGTCGACACGCTCGCCGCCAACCCCGAGCAGTGGGAGCACGAGGTGGACTTCCCCGAGGACGGCGGGCGGCACTACGCCTCGCTCTACCGGGACGCGTACGTGGACGTGTGGCTGCTGTGCTGGCGCCCGGAGGACGACACGGGCTGGCACGACCACGACGTGTCGTCCGGCGCGGTCCACGTGGTGCGGGGCGCGCTGCTGGAGTGCAACCCGCGCATCGGCGGCGAGCACCTGGAGACGGTGGTGCCGGAGGGGCGCTCGTTCTCGTTCGGCCCGGACCACATCCACCGGCTGACCGGGGCCACGCACGGCAGCGTCTCGATCCACGCCTACTCGCCGCCGCTGTGGCGGCTCGGGCAGTACTCGATCGACGGCACCGGCGTGATGCGCCGCGTCTCGGTCAGCTACGCCGACGAGCTGCGCCCTCTCGACGACATGGCGCCGGCGGACGAGGCGGTCGCATCGGGCCACCGGGTCGCCGCCGCCGCCGCCGCCGTCGCGGACGAGGCCGTCGCCTGAGGGCTAGGGACGCGGCCGCAGCACGCAGCAGCTTCCGCAGGGCTCCACGTCCGGCAGGGTCACCCACAGGCAGCAGGTCCTGCGGAAGTACGCGTCTCCGGCGGGCTCGACGAGCCCGTCGACCGGCCGCCCGATCGCGCGCAGCAGCGCCATGTAGTCGCCGGGCACCATGAGGGTCAGCGGGTGGGCGAACGCCTCGGCGGTCGAGCCCCACAGCGTGCGCTCGCCCACCTTGGCCATCCCGCTGAGGACCCGCACCAGCGGCGCCTGCGACTCCTCCAGCGCCTCGCGGATCGCCTCCGGCCCGGAGCCCCGGCGCACGCCGGAGGCGCCGATCGTCACCCCGGCCTCGGAGACCTTGAAGTACGTCTCGGCGAGCGGCATGACCGGGATCGGCCCGCCGAGCGCCCAGGCCAGCGCCATCGGCAGGGTGTGCCAGTAGCCGAAGGTCTTCCAGAACAGCGCCGCGCCGACGTGGCGGGGGGCGTTCCAGCGGGCCGCGGTCTGGCCGACGAGCTCGTCCAGCAGTGTGTACGGCGGGCGCAGCAGCTCCGTCACGGGCGTCCACGTCGCGTCGGGCGTGACGACGAGCCCCGGCGGGACCCCGATCACCCCGCCGCGCTCGGCCGCGACGCGTTCCAGCACCCCGGTAACGTCGCGCACGTCGGTCGCCACCACGCCGCACCCCCACATCGATAGGTAAGCCTTACCTAAGGTAGCAGGGGCCCGCTCGTCAAGGTCAATCGGACGTCCCGGGTGACAACGTTGTCCCCCTCACCGCCATGGGACATGATCCAGGCGTGAGACCGACGATGAAGGACGTGGCCTTGGCCGCCGGGGTGGCGCTCAAGACGGTGTCCCGGGTGGTGAACGGCGAGCCCGGCGTCCACCCGGCCACGGCCGAGCGGGTGCGCGAAGCCATCGACCGCCTCGGCTACAGCCGCAACGAGAGCGCCCGGGTGCTCCGCGCGGGCCGCACGTCCACCGTCGGCCTGGTCATCGAGGACCTCGCGGACCCCTTCTACTCGGCGCTCGGCAGGGCCGTCGAGGACGTCGTCATCGGCCAGGGCTGCCTGCTGCTGAGCGCCTCGTCGAGCGAGGATCCGGTGCGGGAGCGGGAGCTGGTGCGCACGTTCTGCGCGCGCCGGGTGGACGGGCTCATCATGGTCCCGGCCGGGCACGACCACTCCTACCTGTGTCAGGAGCTGGAGGCGGGCACGCCGGCGGTGTTCGCGGACCGGCCGCCCGGGCCGGGGCTCGACGTGGACACCGTCCTGTGCGACAACGCGGGCGGCGCCGCCCTGGCGACCCGGCACCTCCTCGCGCACGGGCACCGCAGGATCGCCTTCCTCGGCGACGACCCGTCGATCTTCACGGCCGCGCGGCGGCTGCACGGCTACCGCTCCGCGATGGGCCACCTGTACGACGAGCGGCTGGTCGCGATGCGGACGCCCGCGCCCGGCTCGGTACGGGCCGACCTGGAGCGCATGCTGGCCCTGGACCGGCCGCCGACGGCGCTGTTCACGGGCAACGGCCGGCTCACGGTGACGGCGCTGCGGGCGCTGGCGGGGCGGCCGATGGCGCTGGCCGGGTTCGACGACTTCGAGCTGGCCGACCTGCTCACCCCGGGGGTGACGGTGGTGGCGCAGGACCCGGCGGGGATGGGCCGGATCGCGGCGGAGCTGCTGTTCCGCCGCCTGTCGGGCGAGAACGACCCGCCGCGCCACGTCACGCTCCCGGTACGGCTCATCCCCCGTGGCTCGGGCGAACTGCCCCCGTGACATCCGCGACGGGGTCCTCGGCGGGCTCGTGCCTGGTCCGGAAGACGGGGATGAGCGCCAGCGCGGTCACGACGCCGGCCGCGCCCGCCGCGGCAATCGCCACCTGGGGCCCGGCCGCCTCGCCGAGCGCCCCCACCAGGGCCGCGCCCACCGCCTGGCCGGTCATCAGCCCCGCCGACAGCAGCCCGTACGCCTGCCCGCGCACCTCCTCCGGCACGGCCTCCAGGAACCTGCGCTGCAACCCGAGCTGGTAGGCCAGCCCGGCGGTGGCGACCGCGGCGAGCGCCGCCGCCCAGCCCATGCCGGGCCCGGCGAGGAAGCCCAGCCAGGGCAGCCCGAGCAGCACGGCCAGCGGCAGCGACAGCCGCTCCCTCAGCCCGGGCGCCGCGAACCGGCCGACCGCGAACTCCCCCGCGGCCATGCCCAGGGCCGCCGCCGCCAGCACCGCCCCGGCCCGCCCCTGCCCGCCGAGGTAGGGCACGACCATCGCCTCGGCCCCGGCCAGGCACGCGGGCGGCAGCCAGCTCGCCAGCAGCAGCCCGCGCACGCGCCGGTCCCGCACGAGCAGCCCGTTCACGCGCACGGTCGCCCGTACCGTCCCGCCCCGCGCCCGGCCGCCCGCCCCGGCGTCGCCGGTCCCGCGCTTCCCCAGGCCGGCGACCGTCGCGCTCCTGGGTGGCCGCTGGGGCAGGCCCGCCCACAGCACCACCGCGGCCACCGCCGCCAAGGCCGCCGTGACCCCGAGCGCCCCCTCCGGGCCCGTGGTGGCGAGGAACGCGCCCCCGAGCGCGAGCCCCGCGATCTGCGCCCCCGCCGAGGTCACCCCCATGAGCGAGCGGGCCAGCACGAACCCGTCCCCGGGCAGCACCTCGGGCAGCATCGCGTTGCGGGCCGCGCCGAACACCGGCGAGAACAGCCCCGTCACCAGCACCAGGGCGAGCATCGCCCACACCGGCAGCCCCCCGTACGCCAGCGCCAGGCAGACCACCACCCGGACCAGCTCGCCGGTCACCATGAGCCCCCGGGCGGGCAGCCGGTCGGCCAGCGACAGCAGGAACATCCCGCCGAGGATGTAGGGCAGCCACCCCGCCATGTACGCGGCGGCCGACAGCCCCGGCGACCCGGTCCGCGCGTACACCAGCACCGACAGCGCCAGCATCTTGACCGAGTCGCCCGCGATCATCAGCGCGAAGCTCCCGAACAGGACCCGGAACTCCCGGACCGCGAACACCTGTCCGAACGTCGCTCCACGTTCGCTCACCAACGCCCCCTTCACCGAGAACTCGTACAGAGCCCGATGGTGACGACGGCGGGCGCCCCGCGGCGAAGCTTTCGGATATAACCGAAAGGTGTTCACGATCGAGGTCACGCCCCAGGACGTGGCCGCCAGCCGGTTCGCCGTCTCGCCGCTGATCGAGACCATGCATGCCCAGTGGGTCCTGGCCGGCCGGGTGGAGGCGGGGCCGCACCGGCGCTGGGCGGAACGGTGGCGCGGGCCGTACCTGGAGCTGGAACGCGCCTGGCCCGCGCTGCGCGCCACGGCCGCGATAACCGGCAACCGGGGCGACAACGTGGACTTCGTCGCCCCGCCGCCGGCCGGGATGAGCGTGCCGTTCGAGACGGAGCTCGCCGCGATGCGCACCACGCCGGTCGCGCAGGCGCACGCGGAGATCACCGCGGTGCTGGCGAGCCGCCCGCCGGCGCCCGCATGGGTGCGGGAGCTGCTGCTCGGGCCGGACGTGGTGCGGGTGCTGGCGGACGCGTTCGAGGCGCTGTGGCGGGAGATCGTCTCCCACTCCTGGCCGCGCTTCCACGCGGCGCTGGAGCGGGACGTGATCCAGCGGGCCGGGCGGCTGGCCACGTACGGCTGGGCCGCGGCGCTCGGCGACCTCAGCTCGCAGGTGCGCTGGCGTGACGGCCGCATCGAGATCGAGATGAGGAGCGGCCGCGACGAGCGCCACCGGCTGGGCGGGCGGGGGCTGCTGTTCCTGCCGTCGGTGTTCACGGGCAACGTGGGCGCGTACCTGGAGGAGGCGTGGCCGTACGCGCTGATCTATCCGGCGAGGGGCGTGGCGGTGGAGCCGCCGCTGCCCGACGCCGGGCTCGCGGCGCTGGTCGGGCGGACCCGCGCGCGCATCCTGGCCGAGCTGGCCGTGCCCGCGACGACCACGCACCTCGCGGCCCTGCTCGGGCAGAGCGTCGGGACCACGGGCGGGCACCTCGCGGCCCTGCGCGGCACGGGTCTCGTGACCGGCACCCGCTCCGGCCGCTCCGTCCTCTACGTGCGTACGCCGCTCGGGGACGCGCTGGTCGCGGGCTCTCTTCCCTGAGCCTCGCCTGGGGGTTCGCCGGGGCCGGTCACGCCTGAGCCCGGGGCTCGCTAGCCTTTGCTCGGAGTGCGCGGAGGTATAGTCGGTGCGCATCCGTTCTGCACACGTGTTCACGCACCTGATCTCGCAGTTGATCTCGCACCCAGGGAGACCGCGCGCATGAATGCCGCCGACGTCGCACCGGAGGCCCAGACCCGGTTCCCTCAGGAGCTGATGTACGCGGCCGCCTCCCAGTACTACCTGGAGGACGCGACCCAGGCCGACATCGCCAAGCGGCTGGGCGTCAGCAGGGCGACCGTGAGCCGCCTGCTGACCGAGGCGCGCCGCCACGGCATCGTCGAGATCCGTGTCCACCGCCCGGCGACCCTGGAGGAGGGCCCGCTCGCGGCGGAGGTGGCCGAGGCCCTGCGGCTCCAGCGCGTCTACCTGGTGCCCAAGGTCAGCGGCCCGGCGCTGGGCCCATGGCTGGCCCCCGGGCTGGCCAGGGCGCTGACGGGCGTCGGGCTGACGTCCGGCGACATCGTGCTCGTCTCCTCCGGCAGCACGGTGTACGAGTGCGCGCGCGAGAGCCTGGGCCACTTCCCCGGCGTGACGATCGCGCCGGCCGTGGGCGGGCAAGAGGACCCGCAGCCCTGGTTCCAGACCAACGAGACCACCCGGCTGCTCGCCGAGCGGGTCGGCGGCGTACCCAGCTACCTCTACGCGCCCGCGCTGCCGGGCCCCGAACTCTTTGCCTCGCTGCAGCACGAGCCGTCCGTCCGGCGGGTCATGGACCTGTGGGCGCACGCCAAGTGCGCGATCGTCGGCGTGGGCTCGCCGCCGCTGATGCGGCAGGTCACGCCCGCCTTCGTGCCCCGCTACGCCGACAGCCTGCGCCAGGCCGTGGGCGACGTCTGCTCCCGGTTCTACGACCGCGACGGCGAGACGGTGGGCTACCCCGGCAGCGAGCGGCTGGTCGCCACCGGCCTGGACGAGCTGCGCCGCATCCCGTTCTCGATCGCGGTGGCCGCCGGCCCGGAGAAGGTCGTCTCGATCGTCGCCGGCGCCAAGGGCGGCTACTTCAACCAGCTCGTCACCGACGCCCTCACGGCCGAGAGCCTGCTCGCCGCCACCCGCTGAGCCGCGCACCCCGCCGGCCCTCACCCGCCGAGCCGCGGGTCCCGCCCGCCCTCATCCCGGGTCCACACCAACCTTCGGCGCGCCCGCGGAGGCATCCCTCCGCGCCTTGCCATGCGCAGTCCTCGCCATGCCCTCAGCCGGCCGTCCTAGGTGAACCGCAGGTCAAACGCATGGAAATACCGTGAACACTTTTGCTGGACAAATATTCCGAGGTCGCGCTAGCGTGAAACGCACCACAGCACGGCGCCGACCGTGAGCGATCCGTGCGTGCCCGGGATCCCGACCCGACCGGCTCCGCGAGGACCTAGCAAGTGAGGAAGCGACCCGTGAACAGAGCCAAGATCCGGACCTCCGCGCTCGCCGCGGCGGCAATCGCCGCGAGCGTCTCCCTGACCGCCTGCGGTTCGGGCTCCACCAACGGCGGCACCGGCTCAGGTGGCGGCGGCGTGGAGAACGCCAAGGTGGCCTTCCTCATGCCGGACCTGGCCTCCACCCGATACGAACTGGCCGACAAGCCGCTGTTCGAGGCCAAGATGAAGCAGCTCTGCCCGAGCTGCACGGTCATCTACCAGAACGCCGACTCCGACGCCGCCAAGCAACAGCAGCAGGCCAACTCCGCCCTCGCCCAGGGCGTCAAGGCCCTCGTGCTCGACCCCGTCGACTCCGCCGCCGCGGCCACGATCGTCAAGACGGCGCAGTCCCAGAAGGTGCCGGTCATCGCCTACGACCGGCCCATCCCGGCCACGCCCGCCGACTACTACGTCTCCTTCGACAACGAGAAGATCGGCGCGATGATCGCCCAGTCGCTGGTCGACCACCTCAAGGAGCAGAAGGCCACGGGCGGCCTCCTGGAGGTCAACGGCTCCCCCACGGACGCCGCGGCCGGCCTGATCAAGAAGGGCATCCACAGCGCCATCGACCCGAGCGGCTTCAAGCTGCTCGCCGAGTACGACACCCCCGACTGGCAGCCCGAGAAGGCGCAGACCTGGGTCAGCGGCCAGATCACCCGCTTCGGCGACCAGATCGCGGGCGTGGTGGCCGCCAACGACGGCACCGGCGGCGGCGCGATCGCCGCGTTCAAGGCCGCGGGCGTGAAGGTGCCGCCGGTCACGGGCAACGACGCCGAGGTGGCCGCCGCCCAGCGGATCATCTCCGGCGACCAGTACAACACCATCTCCAAGCCCATCAAGATCGTGGCCGAGGCGTCGGCGAACGTCGCCTTCCAGTTCATGAAGGGCGAGAAGCCGGCCGGCAAGACCACCCTCTACAACACCCCCTCCGAGCTGTTCGTGCCCACGGTCGTCACCCGGCAGAACATCAACGAGGTGCTGTTCCAGAGCGGGATCATGAAGGCGTCGGAAGCGTGCACGGGCGCCTACGCCAAGGGCTGCGCCGAGCTGGGCATCAAGTAGGCCCGCGTCAGACGGCCCGGCATCGAGTAGACCGACAGGAGACCCCTTGTCCTCCATCCGGCAAGCAGACAGCCAGCAGGCGGACGCCCCACGCGCCGAGAACGTCCTGTCGCTGCGCGGGATCAGCAAGACCTTCGGCGCGGTCGCCGCGCTGACGGACGTCGAGCTCGACGTGGCCGCGGGCCAGGTCGTGGCCGTCGTCGGCGACAACGGCGCCGGCAAGTCCACCCTGGTCAAGATCCTGTCGGGGGTCCACCCGCCGGACTCGGGCACGATCACGTTCGAGTCGCGCGAGGTGCACATCCCGACGCCGGCGGCGGCGCACAAGCTGGGCATCGCCACCGTCTTCCAGGACCTCGCCCTGTGCGAGAACCTCAACGTGATCCAGAACCTGTTCCTGGGCCAGGAGGTGCGTCCGCTCCGGCTCAACGACGTGGCGATGGAGACCCGCTCGTGGGAGCTGCTGCGGCAGCTCTCCGCGAAGATCCCCAGCGTCCGCGTGCCGGTGGCGTCGCTGTCCGGCGGCCAGCGGCAGACGGTCGCGATCGCGCGGTCGCTGCTCGGCGACCCGAAGGTCATCATCCTCGACGAGCCCACGGCCGCCCTGGGCGTCGCCCAGACGGCCGAGGTGCTCAACCTCGTCGAGCGGCTCCGTGAGAACGGCCTCGGCGTCATCATGATCAGCCACAACATGGCCGACGTGAAGGCCGTGGCCGACACCGTGGCCGTGCTCCGGCTCGGCCGCAACAACGGTGTCTTCGACGTCGCGGACGTCTCCACCGAGGACATCATCGCCGCCATCACCGGCGCCACCGACAACGTGGTGACGCAGAGGCAGGCGCGCAGCAAGGAAGGGCTCTCGTCGTGAACAGCATGGTCACCACCGATCGCCAGGACGAGCGGCTGCAGAGCCGCGACGGGCTGCGCGGCGCGGTCACCGATGTGGTGGAGCGCGCCCGCGGCGGCGACCTGGGCGTGATCCCCGTCGTGGTCGGCCTCGTCGTGATCTGGACCGTCCTCCAGATCCTCAACCCGGTGTTCCTGTCCAGCGCCAACCTGGTCAACCTGACCCTGGAGTCGGCCGCGGTCGGCGTCATCGCGCTCGGCATCGTGTGCGTCCTGCTCGTCGGCGAGATCGACCTGTCGGTCGGCTCGGTCAGCGGCCTGTCGGCTGCGGCGCTCGCGGTGCTGTTCGTCGGGGAGGACCTGCCGGTGTGGCTGGCCATCGCCGCCTCCGTGATCATGGGAGCGGCGATCGGCTGGGTGTACGCGCAGCTCTACAACCGGTTCGGGGTGCCGAGCTTCGTCATCACCCTGGCCGGCCTGCTCGCCTTCCTCGGCCTCCAGCTCTACGTGCTGGGCACCAAGGGGTCGATCAACCTGCCGTTCGACTCCGGCCTGGTGGCCTTCGCGCAACTCGACTTCGTGCCCGCGTGGCTGTCGTACACGTTCGCCGTGCTCGCGGCGGGCGGGCTGTTCGTCACCGGCTACCTGCACGCCCGCGAGCGGCAGCGCGCCGGGCTGTCGGCCAGGGGCGTGCCCGTGCTCGCGCTGCGGAGCGCGGCGCTGCTCGTCGTGCTGCTGTTCGTGGTCTGGTACCTCGGCCAGACGCGCGGCGTGGGCTGGATGTTCGTCTTCTTCGTCGCCCTCGTCCTGATCATGCACTACTTCCTGTCGCGGACGAAGTGGGGCCGGTCGGTCTACGCCGTCGGCGGCAACGTCGAGGCGGCCCGGCGGGCCGGCATCAACGTCAAGGCCGTCTACACCTCGGTGTTCGTGCTCTGCTCGACGTTCGCCGCGGTGGGCGGCATCCTGGCCGCCGCCCGGCTGGCCGCGGCCAACCAGAGCAGCGGCGCCGGCGACGTCAACCTCAACGCCATCGCCGCCGCGGTCATCGGCGGGACGAGCCTGTTCGGCGGGCGCGGCACCGCCTTCGGCGCGCTGCTCGGCATCATCGTCATCCAGTCCATCTCCAGCGGCCTGACGCTGCTCAACCTCGACTCCTCGATCCGCTTCGTGGTGACGGGCGTGGTGCTGCTGCTGGCCGTGGTGGTCGACTCGGTGGCGCGCAAGTCGCGTACCTCTCACGGAAGGGCCTGATGGCCGCCATCTGCGTCGACGCCGGCACCACGGTGATCAAGGCGGTCGGCTACGACGAGGAGGGCGCCGAGGTCGCGGTGGCCCGGCGCGAGACCCGCGTGTCCCGGCCCCTGCCGGGACACGCCGAGCAGGACATGGACGACGTCTGGGACGCGGTCGCGCACACCGTGCGTGAGGTCGCGTCCCAGGTGGAGGGGCCGGTCGACTTCGTCGCCCTCACCGCGCAGGGCGACGGCGCCTGGCTCGTCGACCGCGACGGCCGCCCCACCGGCCCGGCGATCCTGTGGAACGACGCCCGGGCCGCCGCCGTCGTGGACCGCTGGAACCGCTCCGGCCTGGCCGAGCGGGCCTTCCGGACCAACGGCTCGTCGGCGGCCTCCGGGCTGCCGCACGCCGTCCTGGCCTGGCTGGACGAGCACGACCCGGACCGGGTCACCCGCTCGGCCGCGCTCCTGACCTGCGGCGGGTGGATCTTCTCCCGGATGACCGGCGAGCTCGCGGCCGACGAGTCGGACGCCTCCGCCCCGTTCCTCGACCTGCGGGCGCGCTCCTACTCCACCGAGCTGCTGCGGATGTTCGACCTGGAGTGGGCGGAACGGCTGCTGCCGGAGCTGCGCGACGACGGTCACCGCGTTGCCGGCCTGACCGCCGAGGCGGCCGGCGCGCTCGGGCTGCCGGCCGGGACCCCGGTCGTCATGGCCCCGTACGACATCGTCTCCACCGCGATCGGCTCGGGAGCCGTGGGCGCCGGGCAGGCGTGCAGCATCCTCGGCACCACGCTGTGCACCGAGACGGTCGTGGCCGAGCCCGAGCTGGACGGACCGGCCGTGGGCATCACCATCGCCGTCCCCGGCGGCTACCTGCGGGCCTTCCCCACCTTCGCCGGGGTCGAGGTGCTGCACTGGGCGTGCCGCATGCTGGGCCTCGCGGGCCCCGCCGAGCTGGGCGAGCTGGCCGCCGCCGCGCCGCCGGGCGCGTGCGGGCTGGCGTTCCTGCCGTACTTCTCGCCGGCCGGCGAACGGGCGCCGTTCTCCGACCCGCTGGCCCGGGGCGCGTTCCTGGGCATGTCGGTCGAGCACGGGCGCGAGCACGTGGCGCGGGCCGTGCTGGAGGGGCTCACGCTGGTCGTCCAGGACTGCCTGGCCGCCTCCGGCGTGCCGGCCCGCGAGCTGCGGGTGTGCGGCGGCGGCTCGGCCAGCGACCTGTGGGTACGGATGATCGCCGACGTCACCGGCGTGCCCGTGCTCCGCTCGGCCGACTCCGAGGTGGGCGCCAGGGGCGCGTTCCTCGTCGGTCTGGCCGCCACCGGCGCCGCCTCGGGCATCGAGGCCGCCGCCGACCGGCACGTACGGCTGCGCGACGCCGTCCGGCCCGAGCCGGGCGCGTACCGCACCGCGTACAAGGACTTCCTCGCCCTGCGCGAGACCACCGCGGGAACGTGGCCGCTGCTGGCCGAGATGCGCGCCCGCACGGGGAGCGGCGCATGACGGTGGCGCACCCCACGACGGACATGACGGGCATGACGGGGAGCACGGCATGAGCGTGTGGATCGGCGTCGACCTCGGCACGCAGAGCGTGCGGGCGATGGCCGTCGCCGCCGACGGACAGGTGCTCGGCGCGGCCAGTCGGTCGCTGACCAGCCGCCGCGACGGGCCCCGGCACGAGCAGGACCCCGAGCAGTGGTGGCGGGAGCTGGCCGCGGCCACCCGCGAGGCGCTGGACGGCGTGCCGCCCGAGCGGGTCAGGGGCGTGGCCGTGGACGCCACCTCCGGCACGATCCTGCTCGCCGACCCGGCGGGCCGCCCGCTGACGCCCGGCCTCATGTACGACGACCGCCGCGCCGCCGGCGAGGTGGACCGGGTCAACGCGGCGGGCGCCCACGTGTGGGAGAAGCTCGGCTACCGGCGCATGCAGGCCACCTGGGCGCTGCCCAAGCTGATGTGGCTGCTCCGCGACGCCCCCGAGGGCGCCCGGCTGCTCCACCAGAACGACTTCGTCAACCGCCGCCTGGCCGGCCGCGAGGTCGCCACCGACCTGAGCAACGCGCTGAAGACCGGCGTGGACCTCATCCAGGAGCGCTGGCCGCACGACGTGCTCGACGCCCTGGGCGTCCCCGCCACGATGCTGCCCCCGCTCGTACGGCCGGGCACCGTGATCGGCGAGGTGTGCGCCCAGGCCGCCGGGGAGACCGGCATCCCGGAGGGCACCCCGATCGTCGCCGGCACCACCGACGGATGCGCCGCCCAGCTCGGCGCCGGCGCCCTGCGGCCCGGGAGCTGGAACTCGGTGATGGGCACCACGCTCGTCCTCAAGGGCGTCACGACCGAGCTCGTCCACGACCCGCTCGGCGTCGTCTACTCCCACCGGGCGCCCGACGGCTCCTGGCTGCCCGGCGGCGCGTCCAGCACCGGCGCCGGGGTGCTGGCGCGCGACCTGCCCGGCCGCGACCTCGACGCGCTCGCCGAGGAGGCCGCCCGGCGCTTCGGCCCCGGCGGCGGGGAACCGGCCGCGACCACGTACCCGCTGGTCTCGCGCGGCGAGCGGTTCCCGTTCGCCGCGCCGGAGGCGGAGGGCTTCACGCTCGGCGAGGTGAGCGACGACGTCGACCGCTACGCCGCGATCCTGCGCGGTGCCGCCTACGTCGAGCGGCTCTGCTTCGACTACCTCGACCTGCTCGGCGCCCCCGTCGACGGCGAGATCATCCTGACCGGCGGGGCCACCAGGAGCGCCTACTGGAACCGGCTGCGGGCGAGCGTCCTCGGCCGCCCCGTGACCCTGCGGGAGAACGCCGAGCCCGCGCTCGGCATGGCCGCCCTGGCGGCCGGCCCCGGCGCGACGGACGGGATGGTCCGCACCCGCGAGATCGTCCACCCCGACGGCGGCGACGGCCTGCGCGAGCACTACCTGCGCTTCGTCGGCGAACTGGAGACCCGCGGCTGGCTGCCCGCCACGGCCGCCGCCCACGCCCGCAAGAGGAGCACACATTGACTCGGCTCGTTCTGGTGCGTCACGGCGAGACCGTCTGGCACGCCGAGAACCGCTACGCCGGCCTCAGCGACGTCGCGCTGACCCCGCGCGGCCGCGAGCAGGCCGGCGAGCTGGCCGCCTGGGCCGCCACCGCCGGGCTCACCGGCGTCTGGGCCTCGCCGCTCAGCCGGGCCATGATCACCGCCACCCCCAGCGCCGAGGCCGCCGGCGTGGAGCTGCGCGTGGACGAGCGGCTGCGCGAGATCGACTTCGGCCGGGGCGACGGCCTGACCTCGGCCGAGATGCACGACCGCTTCCCCGAGGCGCGCGCCGCGTTCGAGGCCGACCCCGCCGCGCACCCGCTGCCCGGCGGCGAGGACCCGGCCGCCGTGGCCGACAGGTTCGTGGCCGCGCTGGAGGACGTCCGCGCCGCGCAGCCGGA
Organism: Nonomuraea sp. NPDC050691; assembly: GCF_040654455.1. NCBI lineage: Bacteria > Bacillati > Actinomycetota > Actinomycetes > Streptosporangiales > Streptosporangiaceae > Nonomuraea > Nonomuraea sp. NPDC050691. The sequence continues at coordinate 32,967 of NZ_JBFAIA010000031.1, read as the reverse complement.
CGGCCGGGTGCTGGTGGTGGCCCACACGACCGCCATCAGGCTCGCCCTGTGCCGGCTCATCGGGGTGCCGCTCGGCTCGTACCGCCGGCTGTTCCCGCACCTCGGCAACTGCGCCGTCACCGAGCTGCGCCTGCGCGACGGACACGTCGCCGTGCTGCAGTTCAACTCCCCGATTGGAGCCGACCGTTGACCATCCGAGTCCTCGCCGCAGGCGACCACTTCGTCAAGAACAGCCTGCTCATCGACGCGCTCAAGCGCGAGGTGCCCGGCGACCTGGACGTCAGCGAGCTGACGCTGCCGTGGCCGGTCGTCCCGTTCGGGCCGGTGGGTGAGGTGATCGAGGCCTCCGACGTGGAGGACGAGCTGATCGAGGCGCTGCGGGGCGTGGAGGTGTGCGTCACGCAGATGGCGCCGCTGACCCGGCGCGTGCTCGACGCCAGCCCTGACCTGCGGCTGTTCTGCGTCAGCCGGGGCGGCCCGGTCAACGCCAACCTGGAGGCCGCCACCGGGGCCGGGGTCGCCGTCACGTTCGCGCCCGGCCGCAACGCCGTGGCCACGGCCGAGCACACGCTGGCGCTGCTGCTCGCGGCCACCCGCCGTGTCCCGCAGACGCACGCCGACCTCGCCGGCGGCGTGTGGCGGGGCGACTACTACAGGTACGACATGGTCGGGCCGGAGCTCGACGGCAGCACGGTGGGCCTGGTCGGCTACGGCGCGATCGGCCGGCGCGTGAGCCGCATGCTGGAGGGGTTCGGCGCCGAGGTGCTGGTCCACGACCCGTACGTGGACGACGTGCCCGGCAAGGTGGAGCTGGAGGAGCTGCTGTCACGCTCCCGCTTCGTGTCCCTGCACGCCCGGGCCACGCCCGAGACCACCGGCATGATCGGCGCCGCGCAGATCGCGCTGATGCCCGCCGGGTCGGTGCTGGTGAACTGCGCGCGGGGGGCGCTGCTCGACTACGACGCCCTGTGCGACGCGCTGGACTCCGGGCAGCTGTTCGGCGCCGCCCTGGACGTCTTCCCCGAGGAGCCGATCCCGGCCGGGTCGCGGCTGCTGACCACACCCAACCTGGTGATGACCCCGCACCTCGCGGGCGCCAGCAAGGAGACGGCGGTCAAGGCGGCCCGGATCGTGGCGGCCGACGTGGCCCGCTACGTGCGCGGCGAGCCCCTGGCCCACTGCGCCAACCCGTCGTTCGCCACCTCCTGACGCCCCGGTGTCCCCGCTCCTTCCCGGCAGCGGGGACACGGTCAGCCCTTGAGCGCCCCCGCCATGAGGCCGCGCATGAAGAAGCGGCCCAGCAGCACGTAGATGAGCATGGTGGGGATGGACGACAGGATCGCCGCCGCCATCTGCTGGCTGTACGGGGTGGCCTGCGCGCCCGCGATGTTGTTGAGCATCACCGTGGCCGGCCAGCTCTGCGGCCCCGTGAGGAACACCGCGAACAGGAAGTCGTTCCACAGCGACGTGAACTGCCAGATGACCACCACGGCGATGGCCGGCGCGGAGACCGGCAGCACCACGGACCAGTACGTCCGCAGCATGCCGGCGCCGTCCACCCGCGACGCCTCGATCAGCTCGTCGGGGATCGTGACGTAGTAGTTGCGGAAGATCAGCGTGCAGATGGGGATGCCGTACACCACGTGCGCGAGCACGAGGCCCGGGATGCCGCCGTAGAAGACGCCCTGCAGCCCGGTCAGCTCGTTCAGGCCGACGAGGAGCTGCACCAGCGGGATCATCACGCCCTGGTACGGGATGAACATGCCGAACAGGAACAGCGTGAACAGCACGTCCGCGCCCGGGAAGCGCCACTTGGACAGCACGTAGCCGTTCATCGACCCGAGGGCGCACGACAGCAGCGACCCGGGGACTGCCAGCAGCACGCTGTTCCACAGGCCCGGCGCCAGCTTCTCCCAGGCCACCCGCCATGCGTCCGTGGTCCAGGTGACCGGCAGGTTCCACGCCTGGCCGGGGTCGGCCTCGGTGAGCGGCTTGAAGCTGGTGACCAGCAGGACGTACACGGGGATCAGGAAGACCACCACGAACGCGACCAGGATCGCCAGCCGCACCCCGGTGAACACCCGCCCGCGTGGGGCGACCGCCGTCATGATCGCTTCTCCTTGCGCACGGACCAGATCAGGTACGGGATGACGAAGATCGCGACGCTCAGCACGATGTACGACGCGATGGTGGCGCCCTTGGCCGGGTCGTGGGAGTCGAAGACCGCCACCCACATGAACACCGCCGGCACGTCCGTGATGATCTGCTTGCCCGAGACCGCCACGATCAGGTCGAACACCTTGAGCGAGATGTGGCCCAGGATGATCAGCGCCGAGAGCGTCACGGGGCGCAGCAGCGGCAGCACCACGTGCCGGTAGACGCCCCACTCGCCGCACCCGTCCACGCGCGCCGCCTCGCGCAGCTCCTCGGGGACGCCCCGGAAGCCCGCCAGGAACAACGCCATGACATATCCCGACATTTGCCATATTGCCGGTAACGCCATCGCGGCCATGCCCCAGTCGGGGTCGCGGAACCACTGCCACTGCGGCAGCCCGATCGCGTCGAACAGCCGGTTCAGCCCGACCGCCCGCTCCTCCATGCCCGAGTTCATCAGCCACCGCCACACGATGCCGGTCGCGACGAACGAGATGGCCATCGGGAACAGGTAGACGGCCCGGAACGTGCCCTCCCCGCGGATGCCCTTCTCCATGAGGAAGGCGAGGAACCAGCCGAGCACCAGCGCGCCCAGCACGAACACGACCGTGAACATGATCGCGTGATTGACCGATATATGCCATCGGGGCTGGTCCCAGATGGCGACGAAGTTGTCCAGCCCGACGAACTTCCCCTCGGACACCTCGTCGTGCTTGTCCGTCATGGCCAGCCGGAAGTTCCAGCCCAGCATCCCGTACACGAACACGCCGATCGCCACGATCGACGGCGCGACCAGGAGCAGGCCCGGCAGCCAGGTGCGTGCCCGCCTCACGGCGAATCCCTCCAAGCCTCTCTCGCGGGCTCTCCTCGGGAGGCGCGGCGGGCGCCGGACGGGCGCCCGCCGTGCCCGCGACTCACTGGGCGTTCGCCTTGGCGGCGTCGGCCAGCGCCTTCTGCAGCGCGGCCACGTCCTTGCTGCCGATGAACAGGCCGACCGCCTCGGTGATCGAGGCCAGCCACGGCTGGTTCACGGACACGCCGTGCTGGATGGAGCCGGCGAGCTTGTCGCTCGACCAGTCCTTCAGCGCGTCGGCCAGGTAGTCGGTGTAGAGGGACTGGTCGGCGTCCTTGCGGGCCGGGATGGAGCCCTTCTTCGGGTTGAAGGCGTCCTGGCCCTCCTTGCTTGCCGCGACCTTGAGCCAGGCGACGGCCCCGTCACGGTTCTTGGCGCCCTTGGGCAGGGTGAAGCTGTCGGACAGCCACAGGTAGGTGCCCTCGGTGCCGGGCGAGGGCGCCCAGTCGAAGTCGGTCTTCGAGGTCTTGCCGAGGCCGCCGTCCGGCGGGTTGTGGAAGTAGCCGTACGCCCAGTCGCCCATGATGTTGAACGCGGCCTCGCCGTCGGCCACCTGCTTGGCCGCGGGCTGCCAGTCGTCCTGGGGGTCGCCCGCGTACGACATGATCGTCTTGAACGTCTCCAGGGCCTTGGTGACCTGCGGGGAGCTCCAGTCGGCGCCCGGCTTGAACAGCGCGTTGTAGGCGTCCGTGCCGAGCGAGCCGAGCAGGACGCTCTCCAGCAGGTGGGTCACCGTCCACTCGGAGCCGATCGACAGCGGGATCTTGCCCTTGGCCTTGACCTTCCCCAGGTCGGCGACGAACTCCTCCAGCGTCTTGGGCGCCCCGGCGATGCCGGCCTCCTTCAGCACCGACGGGTTGAACCACAGGACGTTCGACCGGTGGATGTTCACCGGCACGGAGTAGACCTTGCCCTGGACGCTGATCTGGTCGACGAGCTGCGCCGGGAACACGTCACGCAGCTTGAGCTCGTCGTAGAGGGAGTTCAGGTCCTCCAGGTCGCCGGCCTTGATGTAGCCCTGCAGCTCGGCGCCCGCGTGACCCTGGAACGTGTCGGGCGGGGTGTCCGCCTGGAGCTTCGACTGGAGCAGCGCCTTGGCCTTGTCGCCGGAGCCGCCCGCGACCGCCGCGTCGAAGAAGGTGTACGACGGGTTCTTCTGCTCGAAGATCTGCCGCATCGCCTTGAGCCCGTCGGCCTCTCCTGGTCCCGTCCACCAGGAGAACACCTCCACCTGCTTCTTGGCGTCACCCCCTCCGCTGGAGGGCTGCGCCCCCTGGCCCCCGCCGCCACCGCAGGCCGCCAGGGTGAGCACGCTCGCCAAAGTGATCGCGACGGTGGCCGTCCACCTACGCCGCATCATGCACCGTCCCTTCGAGTACCCCCGAGAACGCGTGTCCGACAACGTTGTCTGATTGACAACGTTGTCAGACGAATCAACCCACTTCGGGCTCCGGGCCGTCAAGCCGTGCGCGATAACAGCTCCGCATACCCACCCGGACCATGAGGAACGCCACGCGATTCACCGGCCTGGGCTCCCGGAGGGGAAAGTGTCGGTGCCCGCGGGCACACTCACCTCATGGCCGAGAGCCCCTGGAACTCGGTGAGATCGCCAATCCCGACTGGTACGCCCACATGCACCCTGGCCACCATCTCGCTCCAGCTCCTCGGCGGCGTCTTCACCGCGTTCGAGCTGCTGGCTACCGCCGGAGTCCTGACAGCGCTGTTCGAGCAGGGCCCCACCCCCGAGTGGTTGCGGCCGGAAAGCTCAGCGACGAACCGAGTAGGTGCGCACAACGAAACGCAGTAGCTGCCAGTCCCGATGTTCCAACCTTCGGGCATAGACCAACGGTAGGATCATGGTGTGCTCCGGTACACCTTCCGCCTCTACCCGACCGCCAGTCAGCACGTCGCGCTGGCTCGGACGTTCGGATGCGCGCGGAGGTGTTCAACGACGGGCTGCGCATGCGACGCGAAGCGCACATCAACGGCCTGCCGTATGTCTCGGACGGGGACCTGTCTAAGCGCGTCATCACACAGGCGAAGAAGGCCCCGGAACGCGCCTGGCTGTGCGAGGTGTCTGCGGTGGTGTTGCAGCAGGCGCTGGCTGACCTGAACACCGCCTACCGCAACTTTTTCGCCTCCCTGTCCGGCAAGCGCAAAGGGCCGAAGATGGCCGCCCCTCGGTTCCGGTCGAGGAAGGACGCCCGGCAAGCGATTAGGTTCACCAGGAACGCCCGGTTCGCCGTCACGACGGGTGGCAAGCTGCGCCTCCTGGGCCTCACGCGTTTCGCGGTGCTGTCGGACGGGCGGAAGATCGACTCTCCGCGTTTTCTACGCCGCGCGGAGAAGAAGCTGAAGAAGGCGCAGAAAGCTCTCAGCCGCACGACCAAGGGCAGCAATAACCGGAGCAAGGCCCGGGTGAAGGTGGCCCGCGCACACGCCCGGGTGGCCGACGCCCGCCGCGACTTCGCGCACAAGCTCTCCACGCAGATCATCCGTGAGAATCAAACGGTGGTCATGGAGGACTTGTGCGTCAGGGGTCTGGCCCGCACTCGGCTGGCGAAGTCCGTGCACGATGCGGGCTGGGCGATGGTCACCGGCCTGCTTGAAAGCAAGGCCAAACGATACGGCCGCACCCTCGTGCGTGTGGATCGCTGGTTCCCCTCCTCGAAGTTATGCTCGGCCTGCGGGGCACTGGCCGAGGCGATGCCACTCGACGTGCGGTCGCGGGTCTGCCTGTGCGGGGCCGTGCACGACCGCGATGTGAACGCGGCGATCAACATGCTGGCCGCCGGGCGGTCGGACAGCCTAAACGCCTGCGGAGGGACTGTAAGACCCGCCGCTTAGCGGAGGGCAGGACCCGTTGAAACAGGAAGCCGCAGAGGTGCCGCACGTGCGGCGCGGGCTGGATCCCCCGCCTTCAGGCCAGGGAGCGCGTCAAAACATCACGATGGGCACTCCTCCCCCTCGGCGTAACCACGGTCCCCGGCCAAGCATGCGCGTCGTCACGGCGAGCACCCCGTGAGCCCTCACGACCGGCCATGACTGAGCCCGGCCGACGTCGGCGCGTGCGCGTGACCTTGGCTGTGCCGTAAGAAACGAAAGTCTTGCCGTAGAAGAAGAAAAAGAGCGTCTACGACAGGGCGGCGCGCAGGATGGCGCGGGCCAACGGGGTGGCCGTGGACGGGGTTGGGGACTCCACCACCACCCCCACCGCCACCTCCGGCGCGTCCGCCGGGGCGAAGGCCGTGCAGGCCGACGGGCCGTGGCCGGACGTGGTCGTCTTGGCCGCCACCTCCACCCCCGGCAGCGCCGCGCCCGCCGCCGGGCCGCCCGGCACCGTGGTCGTCGTCATCAGGGCCGCGAGCTGTCCCGCCGGGAGCGGCGGCATGGCCGTCCGGTACGGCGCCGGCTCCGCGTGGTCCGTCGTGGACCCGTCCGGCAGCCGTACCTCCTCCACCAGGTAGGGCCGCATCAGCAGCCCCCCGTTGGCCACCGCCGCCGACAGCATGGCGAGCATCAGCGGACTCGCCCGGACCTCGTCGCGGCCGATCGCCGACAGCGCCGCGCGCGACTGGTCGAGGTCGCCCGGGTACGTGCCGGTCCTGGCCGGGAGCGGGACCGTGAGGTCGTCGGCGTTGAAGCCGAACGCCTCCGCCTGGTCGCGCAGCAGGTCCGGGCCGAGCTGGAGGCCGAGGTTGGCGAGCGCGGTGTCGCAGGAGAGCTGGAAGGCGTAGGCCAGCGGCGGCCGCCCGTCGCCGCAGGGCCGTCCGGCCGCGGCGGTCAGGTAGGCGGGCGGGCCCGGCAGCGGCAGCCGGGCCGGCGCGCCGACCCGCGAGGCGACCGTGTACTCCCCCGAGCCGAGCGCGGCCGCCGTGGTGACCAGCTCGAAGACGGACCCCGGCGGGTAGGCCCGGTGGAGGGCCCGGTCGAGCAGCGGCCGGCGCGGGTCGGCGCGCAGCCGCCGGTCCGTGGCGGCCTCCAGGGCGGGGTCGCCGGGCGTGTAGAGGGCCGGGTCGTACGACGGGTAGCTGGCCAGCGCGAGGACCGCGCCGGTCACCGGGTCGAGCGCCACCGCGGCGCCCGGCCGTCCCGTGGCCTTCAGCGCCTCGTACGCGGCCCGCTGCACCGGCTCCCTGATCGTCAGCCGGACGTCGGCGCCCCCGTAGGCGCGGTCCTCGACCAGGGCCCGCACCCGCACCTTGGGGTCGCTGCCCGACAGCACCGCGTCGCGCGCCCCCTCGACGCCGGTGGCCCGCCGGAGCGAGACGTAGCCGGTGACGTGCGCGTACATCTCGCCGTGCGGATAGACCCGCAGGCGGCCGTACGGCCCGCCGTCCGTGCGGCGGCTGGTGGCGACGACCGCCCCCTCGTGGGTGAGGATGTCGCCGCGCGGGTGGCCGAGCCTGGCGAGCAGCACCCGCTCGTCGCGCGGGTCGGCCTCCAGGTCGCGCCGGCCGAACGCCTGGAGGTAGGTGAGGTTGGCCAGCAGGGAGAACAGCAGCGCGGCGCAGGCCAGGCTGGCGCGCCGCAGCGGGATGTCCATGCGTCTCGCCCTGGGCCCGGCCATGGCTTCTGGTCTAGCAGCCGCGGCCCCAAGGCGGGGCTAGAGGACGCTGCGGTAGTAGGAAATCTTGCGGTGGATGTAGTGCTGGCGCTCGGTGAGGTTGGCGATCTGCCCCTGGACGCGGCGGTCGTGCTCCTCCAGGAGCCTGATGCGGTCGGGGATCGTGTGCTGGCCTGCCCGCACCAGCTCGGCGAAGCGGAGCATCTCGGCGATCGGCATGCCCGTGTCGCGCAGGCACCGGATCATGCCGAGCCAGCTCAGGTCCTCCTCGCTGAAGCGGCGCTGTCCCGCCGCGTTGCGCTCGACGGGCTCCAGCAGCCCGATCTTCTCGTAGTAGCGCAGGGTGTCGAGGGTGAAGCCGGTCTCCTCGACCGCTTCGGCCGGTGTGTAGACGGTCACGCGGTCAATGATCTCACCGGGAGCCGACTCCAGGTCAAGCTCCAGCCCGCTTGACATGGAGCGCACTCCAGGTCGGACAGTCATGACCATGAACACTGGACTGAACATCGTGCTCGGTGCCATCCCCTTCGGCACCACGGTCGGCGAGGAGGACTCCTTCGCCCTGCTCGACCGCTTCTTCGAGGCCGGCGGCCGGATGCTGGACACGTCCAACAACTACCCCTTCTGGCTGGAGGGCCGTACGGGTGACGAGAGCGAGCTGACGCTGGGCGCGTGGATGGCCGCCCGCGGCAACCGTGACGAGGTCTTCGTGAGCACGAAGGTGGGCGCCCGGCCCACGGTGCCCGGTGACACCACGCTGGACTCGGCCGAGGGGTTGTCGGCGGCGGCCGTCGCGCGGGGCGTCGAGGGCAGCCTGCGCCGCCTGCGCACCGACCGGATCGACCTGTACTGGTCGCACATCGAGGACCGGTCCGTGCCGCTGGAGGAGACGCTCGGGGCGTTCGGGGAACTGGCCGCGCAGGGCAAGATCCGTGAGCTGGGCGCCAGCAACATGCCGGCCTGGCGGCTGGAGCGGGCGCGCGCCGTGTCGGCCGCGCACGGCTGGGTCCGCTACACCTACGCGCAGCTTCGCCACACCTACCTGCGTCCGCGCCCGTTCACGCGGCTGGCGGAGGGCGGGCACCAGCTCGCCACGGACGACATGCTCGACTACGTGCGCTCCGAGCCCGACATGACGCTGTGGGCGTACAACACGCTCATGTCCGGCCGGTACACCCGCCCGGACCGGCCGCTGCCGGAGTCGTACGACCACCCGGGCACGGACCGGCGGCTGGCCGTGCTGCGCGAGGTGGCGGCGGAGCTGGGCGTGACCGTCAACCAGGTGGTGCTGGCCTGGCTGATGGCCGACGGGCACGTGCCGATCGTCGGGGCGTCCACGGCCGCCCAGCTCGACGAGGCGGTCGCGGCGGCGGAGGTCAAGCTGGACGACGACGTCCGCGCCCGGCTGGACGCCGCCTGCTAGCCCCGGGCCCGCGTCAGGGGAGGTGGTCGGAGAGGTAGCGGTGGACGAGCTGCTTGCACTCGGCGATCATGTCGGCGTCGCCGGACGGGTCCGTGCGGAAGGCCAGCTTGAGCACCGCGTCCGTGGCCTCCACCGCCACGAGCAGGGCGCGGTCGAGGTTCTCGCCCGCGGGGGCGCCCAGCAGCTCGCGCGTGAGCGTCCGCAGCCGGTCGGCGACGATCGCGTTGTTCTCCAGCACCGAGTCGAGCATCCGGTTGGTGCCCTCCAGGGCGGGGCCGCCGGGCGTCACCAGCACCTCGCCGAAGTCGACCACCCCGAACCCGGGCGTGGTCCGCTTCATGGCCACGAACTCGTCGATGGCCAGGTCGATCAGGTCGGTCCAGTGTTCGAGGGTCGTGTGCGAGAGCCGCTCGGTCACCCGGCGCAGGAACGCGTCGAGGTTGCGCCGGGCGAGCGCGCGCACGAGCCCCTGCTTGTCGGGGAAGAACTGGTAGAACGTGCCGATCGGCACCTCGGCCCGGCGCGCGACCTCCTTGGTCGTGAGCGCTTCGTAACCGACCTCGTCGAGCAGCACGGCGCACTCGTCGAGCATGCGCTCGACCCGCTCAAGGCTGCGGCGTTGGGCGGGGCGGCGCCGCAAGGTACTGGTCATGCCCCCCATCCTGGCCCATTACCGGCAGGTAGAGGATCTCGCTTTGCCGTCAGTTAACATGAGCCACACTCGCATAGCACTGAGGAGCCGCGATGTTCCTGTGGGGTACGGCCACGGCCGCCTACCAGATCGAAGGAGCCGTCGCCGAGGACGGCAGAGGCGCGTCCATCTGGGACACCTTCACCCACGAGCCGGGCCGCACCCGTGACGGGCACACCGGCGACGTCGCCTGCGACCACTACCACCGGTGGCGCGAGGACGTGTTGCTCATGTCGGGTTTGGGGGTCAACGCCTACCGCTTCTCGATCGCCTGGAGCCGCGTCCTGCCCGAGGGCTCCGGCGCGGTCAACCCCAAGGGGCTCGACTTCTACGAGCGGCTGGTCGACGGGCTGCTGGAGGCCGGTGTCACGCCGGTGCCGACGCTGTTCCACTGGGACCTGCCGCAGGCGCTGGAGGACCGCGGCGGCTGGCTGGACCGCGACGTGTCCGGCCTGTTCGCCGAGTACGCCGCCGTGGTGGCCGAGCGGCTCGCCGACCGCGTCCCCACGTGGATCACGCTGAACGAGCCCTTCATCCACATGGCCTGGGGATACGGGCTGGGCCTCCACGCCCCCGGCCGGGCGCTGCTGCTCGACGCGCTGCCCGTGGCCCACCACCAGCTCCTCGGCCACGGCCTGGCCGCGCAGGCGCTGCGGGCGGCGGGGGCCCGCGAGGTGCTGATCACCAACAACTGCACGCCCGTCTGGCCCGCCTCGGACTCCGGGGAGGACCTGGCCGCCGCAGCGGCCTACGACACGCTGCACAACCGGCTGTTCAACGACCCGGTGCTGCTCGGGGCGTACCCGGACCTGTCGGCGTACGGGATCCGGCCGGACGGCGCCGCGGGCGAGGGGCCCGAGCTGAGCGCGGCGCTGGGCATCCGCGACGGCGACCTGGCGGTGATCTCCGCCCCGCTCGACGGCCTCGGCGTGAACTACTACAACCCCACCCGCATCGCCGCCCCGGCGGACGACGTCCTGCCGTTCACCGACGCGGGCGTCACCGGCTACCCGACCACCGCCTTCGGCTGGCCCGTGGTGCCCGACGGGCTGCGCGAACTGCTCACCGGGCTGCGCGAGCGGTACGGGCAGGCCCTGCCTCCGGTGTACGTCACGGAGAACGGCTGCTCCCAGGACGACGAGCTGACCCCGGAGGGCGTGGACGACCAGGGACGGATCGCCTTCCTCCGCGACCACGTCGCGGCCCTGGAGCGGGCCCGTGAGGAGGGCGTGGACGTGCGGGGCTACTTCGTGTGGTCGCTGCTGGACAACTTCGAGTGGGCCGAGGGGTACCACCAGCGCTTCGGCCTGGTCCACGTGGACTTCGCCACCGGCGAGCGCACCCCGAAGGCGTCGTACGGCTGGTACCGGGACCACATCGCCGCCGCGCTCCGCCCGTAGCCTGCATCTTTCGCGGGGCCGCCCGGTCCGCCGGCGCGGCCACGCGTGCCCCGCGCGCCCCTCGTGATCAGAAGACCGACACGTGGACGTGGTCGTAGTGGTTGGCGGTGACGCCGCCCCGGTCGGACATGGGGTCCCAGCCGCCGCCCGACCGGATGTCGTAGTAGCGCTGCTTCCAGATGATGTACATCACGCCGATCTTCGACCCGTTCTGGATCAGCCACTCCGCCAGCGCGTCGCCGCGCTCCCCGTCGGCCCCGGTGGCGGCGCGGCCGCCGCTGGACATCATGAAGTCGCAGGCCCGGCCCTTGCCGTGCTCGCCGGGGTCGCCGCGGCGCAGGCAGCCGACCCCGTACGGCATGGGGAAGTTCGCCATGACGGCGGCCCGGACCGCGATCATGCGCTGCGTGAGGCCCTCGGCGCCGCCGGGCTGCTGGAAGCCGTACTTGGCGAGCAGGCGCTCGATGTCGCGGCGCTTGCCCTGCATGGCCTTGATCTCGCGCTTGAGCTTCTCCACCTTGTCGTCGGCCGCGACCTCGGCCTTCTTGGCGTCGTCGATGAGCTTCTGGACGCGCTGGACCCGGCCGGCGCGCTCCGCGGCGATGTAGTTCATGTTCGCCGCCTGGCCGAGCGCCATGGTCGGGTCGCCGTCGAAGCCCAGAAGCCCGACTCCGTCGAGGGGACCCATGATGTAGGTGTTGCGCGCGATGGCCGACACGTCGGCCTTGGCGCGGCCGAGCCGGGCCTTCAGGTCGCCCGAGGTCTTCACGGCCTTGCGGACCTGGAGCTTGATCTCCTCCAGGCTCTGGATCTGGCCGCGGTAGCGCTCGTTGAGCTCCTGCGCCTGCTTGGTCAGCTTGCGCAGCTCGGCGGGGTTGGGCGCGGCCGTGGCGGCCTGCGGCAGAGGCAATAAGAGCAGGCCGGAGAGAAGGACGGCCAGCAGGGCGACGCGACCGAGTCTCACGCCCGTCCTCCCCTCATAGACGGTCCGAAACTATAGAAGATGATCTTGAATACTGTCACCTGAACGACCGAACCGGCGCACCTTTGGCGATGTATATGGTGATAAATCACGTTTGTCGGTTCTAAGGGTGAGATAAAAGTTGGGCCTTGCCGGGAGCGCGGCCCCGGTTTGAGATGGCGAGGAATTCGTCTCCGACGAAGGGCACGCCGTGTCTCGTACCTCAGCCGCACTCGTGGCCGCGCTCCTCGGCCTGGGCACCTCCCTCGTGGCCCTGGAGGCCCAGGCGCAGGTGGACCCGTTACCCCCGGCGGACCGCATCGAGCTCTACCAGCTCGACAGTCCGCCCGGAACCGCCCAGACCCTCAGGGAGAAGGGCTTCGACGTCGTCCAGCAGAAGGCCGCCTCGGGCAAGGAGCACATCGAGCTGACCGCGGCCCAGGAGGAGCTGGAGGGCCTGCGCAAGCTCGGGCTCAAGCCGGAGCCCGTACGCAACCCGCAGGGCCACACCCAGCTGGAGGCGGCCCGCGCGCAGGCCGCCGGCGGCTACACCGTCTGGAAGTCCTACTCGGAGCCCGGCGGCATCGCCGACCAGCTCAAGGCCATCGCCGCCGCCAACAAGGACATCGTCAAGATCCAGTCCATCGGCAGGTCGCTCAAGGGCCAGGACATCCTGGCCGTCAAGGTGAGCACGCTGGCCAGGACGCTGCCTGACGGGCTCAAGCCCTCCACGCTGTACTCGGCCACCCAGCACGCCCGCGAGTGGATCGCGACCGAGGTGGACATGCGGCTGCTGGAGTACGTGGTGGCCAACAAGGCGTCGCTCAGGAGCCTGCTCGACCGGACCGAGCTGTGGTTCGTGCCCGTGGCCAACCCCGACGGCTACGACTTCACCTTCACCGAGGGCAACCGCCTGTGGCGCAAGAACCTGCGCGACAACAACGGCGACGGCAAGATCACCAACGGTGACGGCGTGGACCCGAACCGCAACTTCCCCACGAACTTCCACTACGACGAGGAGGGCTCCTCCTCCATCCCGAGCAGCGAGACCTACCGGGGCACGGGGCCGGCCAGCGAACCGGAGACGAAGGCCATGGACGGCCTCCTCAGGCGCGTCGGCTTCGAGATGCAGCTCAACTACCACTCCTTCGGCCCGCTGCTGCTCTACCCGATCGGCTACCAGATCGCGACGGAGACGGCCGACAACCCGATCTACGAGGCGCTGTCCGGCGACGACGCCAGACCGGCCGTCCCCGGCTTCGACCCCGACCTCGGCGCCGAGCTGTACACCACCAACGGCGACACCAACGACCAGGCGCACTTCCGCTACGGCACGCTGTCCTGGACCCCCGAGCTGGACGAGGGCTGCGACGGCTGCGGCTTCGTCTTCCCCGACGACGAGGCGCCGGTGCAGGCGGAGTTCGACAAGAACCTGCCGTTCGCGCTCGACGTGGCGAGGTCGGCGGTCAACCCGGTCGAGCCGGTCAGCCACCTGGGCAACACCACGCCCGACTTCGTGATCGACCCGTTCGACACCAGTCACGGCCGCGACCAGGTGGTCCAGGTCAACGCCAAGCGCAGGCTCGGGCCCGTCCTGCTCAACTACCAGGTCAACGGCGGCCGCACCAAGGTGACCCTCACCGGCGAGTGGAAGGGCGGCGAGCGGTACGGCAAGGGCTACGACCGCTATTACCACCGGCTGCGGGGAAGGATCACCGGCACGAAGCCCGGGGACAGCGTGAAGGTCTGGTTCACCGCCCTCGGCAGGAAGAGCGCGGACTTCACGTACAAGGTGGCCTCCGACATCGGCGGCGACGTGCTCGTGCTGGCCACCGAGGACGTCACCGGCATCAGCCCGGCCCAGGGCGCGACCGAGGCGAAGTACGCCGCCACGTACGTCAAGGCGCTGGACGAGGCGGGCTACAGCTCGGACGTGTACGACATGGACAAGCTGGGCCGCGAGGCGCCGCATCCGCTCGGCGTGCTCAGCCACTACAAGGCCGTGGTCTGGGAGACGGGCGACGACATCATCCCGCGCAGCGCCGGCCAGACGCCCGGCACCACGTCCAAGGGCGGCGTGGACACCGAGCTGGCCGTGCGCGACTACCTCAACGAGGGCGGCAAGCTGCTGCACGCCGGCAAGTACCCGTCGTACGCGGCCAACGCCAACGGCTCGTACTACTACCAGCCGGACCAGCCCGCGCAGCCGGAGTGCACCACGCCGGACGACCCGCCGTGCATCCAGGTGTTCAACAACTTCCAGCAGTACTACCTGGGCGCGTACGTGTTCTTCGACGACGCGGGCACCGACCAGGGCACTGGCACGCCGTTCGGCCTCAGGGGCGTGGGCGGGACGTTCGACGGCTTCACGGGGACGGTGGAGCCCAGCCACACGAACGCGTACGTGGCCACCTCCGCGATCCTGCCCGCCGACCGGTTCCCGCTGTTCGCGAGCTCGGCGCCGCTGAAGTGGGCGCGGCCGGGCGGGCCGTTCGACCCGCACACGGGCTCCTGGGACGTCTACAGCGGCATCGCGGACGTCTCCTGGAAGCGGCTGACCAGGACCGTCGACCTGACCGGGAAGTCGTCGGGCGACCTGTCGTTCTGGACCTCGTACGACACGGAGTCAGGCTGGGACTTCATGACCGTCGAGGCCCACACGGCCGGACAGGACGACTGGACCACGCTGCCCGACGCCAACGGCCACACGAGCCAGGCGACCGGCAGCAGCTGCGACCCGCCGAGCGGCGGCGCGGGCTGGCGCTCCATCCACCCGTTCACCCAGCGCTACCAGGGCCCGGACTGCGAGCCGACCGGCACCTCCGGCGCGTGGCACGCGGCCACGGGCAACTCGGCGGGCTGGCAGCAGTGGAAGATCGACCTGACGCCGTACGCGGGCAAGAAGGTCGAGCTGTCGATCTCGTACATCAGCGACTGGGGCACCCAGGGCGCCGGCGTCTTCCTCGACGACTTCACGCTCACGCTCGACGGCGCGACGGCCGAGCAGACGTCGTTCGAGAGCGACCTCGGCGGCTGGACCGTCGCCGGCCCGCCGGAGGGCTCGTCCCCCTCGATCAACAACTGGTTCCGCACGGACCAGGTGTTCGAGGAGGGCGGCGGCATCACCACGAAGGACACCGTCTACCTGGGCTTCGGCGTGGAGAGCCTGTCCACGCAGGCCCAGCGGACCGACGTGGTCAAGCGGTCGCTGAAGCACCTGATCGGCGCGCCGCGCTGACCCGCTGACGCGCCACGGAGGGGTGCGGCGGCAGCGCCGCTGAAGGGTGCGGCGGCGGCGCCGCACCCCTCTTGCGCACGCGCACAGAACATGATTCGGTCGGCTTGGGCACCCTTACTCTCAACCAAGCATCCGGTCAAGCAGGAGGCTCACGACATGCGCCAGCACGACACGCTGTTCATCGGAGGCGAGTGGGTGGCCCCGGCGGGCACCGGGACGCTCGACGTGATCTCCCCGCACACCGAGGAGGTCGTGGGCCGCGTGCCCGACGGCACGGCCGCCGACATGGACCGCGCCGTCGCCGCGGCGCGCGAGGCGTTCGACCGCGGCCCCTGGCCGCGCATGACCTTCGCCGAACGCGCCGAGGTCCTCGGCCGGCTGGCCGAGATCTACGCGGCCTGGCAGAACGAGATGGCCGAGCTGATCACCGAGGAGATGGGCTGCCCCATCACGTTCTCGCACCTCGCGCAGGTGCCCCAGCCGCTCGGCACGCTCCGGTTCTACGCCGAGCTGGGCCGCACGTTCGCCCAGGAGGAGCAGCGGCCCGGCCTGTTCGGCCCGACGACCGTGCGGCGCGAGCCGGTGGGCGTGGTCGCGGCCATCGTGCCGTGGAACGTCCCGCAGTTCGTCGCCATGACGAAGATCGCCCCCGCGCTCCTCGCGGGCTGCACGGTCGTGCTCAAGCCCGCGCCGGAGACACCTCTCGACGCCTACCCCCTGGCCGAGATGGCGCTGGAGGCCGGGGTCCCGGCCGGGGTGCTCAACATCGTGGCCGCGGGCCGCGAGGCGGGCGAGCACCTGGTCTCCCACCCCGGTGTGGACAAGGTGGCCTTCACCGGCTCGACCGCCGCCGGCCGCCGCATCGCCTCCATCTGCGGCGAGCAGCTCAAGCGGGTCAGCCTGGAGCTCGGCGGCAAGTCGGCGGCCATCATCCTCGACGACGCCGACCTCGGCTCCAGCATGGGCATGCTGGCGATCGCCTCCCTGCTCATCAGCGGCCAGGCGTGCGTCGCGCAGACCCGCATCCTCGCCTCGCGCAACCGGTACGACGAGGTCGTCGAGGCCGTGGCCGGCATGGTCTCCTCGCAGCAGGTCGGCGACCCCGCCGACCCGGCCACCGGCATCGGCCCCCTCGTCGCCCGGCGCCAGCAGGAACGCGTCGAGGGCTACGTCAGGATCGGCATGGACGAGGGCGCCAAGGTGGTCGTCGGCGGCCTCGACCGGCCGTACGACCGCGGCTGGTACGTCGCGCCCACCGTCTTCGCCGGCGTGAACAACGACATGCGGATCGCCCGCGAGGAAATCTTCGGGCCGGTGCTGTCGGTCATCCCGTACGAGGACGAGGCCGACGCGATCCGCATCGCCAACGACAGCGACTACGGCCTGGCCGGCTCCGTCTGGACGGCCGACACCGAGCACGGCATGGACGTCGCCCGCCAGGTGCGCACCGGGACCTACGGCGTCAACTGCTTCACGCTGGAGGCCAACGCGCCCTTCGGCGGCTACAAGTCGAGCGGCGTCGGACGCGAGCTGGGCCCCGAGGGGCTGACCGGCTACCTGGAGCACAAGTCGATCATGCGACTCGGCTGAGGGGCCTTCTTACGAGGCGGGGCTCCGGCACAGAGGCACCGGAGCCCCACCCGGGATCGGCGAGCACCCAGCGCGCCCCCGCAACGCTAGGTGCCGCTGACGCGGCTAGCACACCGTTCCACCCGGGCGGCCAACCGACCTCCCGAGGAGTACGCGGTGGTGAGCCACTGGATGTGGATCACTGTGAGCAACCGCCCGGATACAAGAAGTATGTCCTACGGATCCCGCCAACGGCGGTTTCCTTCCCCAAGGACTTTCTCCCGGCGGATTTCTTCCATCCGCTCTAGGTAGACGCGTATTACTCACGAAAGGTTCGTTGTGATCCACTTTCCGATTCGATGGATGAGTTCGGGGGTCGCGGCGGACTCCGCGTGACCGTACCCGGGCTCGATCCAGAGCTCTCTGGGCTCGCGCGCGCCGTCGTAAAGCTGATGGGCGTGCTCCAGAGGGAAGAACGCGTCCGCGTCGCCGTGGACGACCAGCAGCGGCGCCGGCGAGATGAGCCCGGCGGCCTCGTACGGCGGCATCGGGATCGGGTCCCACCGGCCCCGGGCGATGCGCGTGCGCTTGGCCACGCGCGCCGCCCACCGGCCCAGCGGCCGTTCGATGGCCCAGTGGACCTGGCGCATCGGCTTGGTGCCCCGGTAGTACCAGCGGGCCGGGCCGCTCACCGACACCACCGCGCCCACGCCGCCGCGCAGCCCCGCGTGGCGCACCGCGACCGAGGCGCCCATCGAGAAGCCCACCACCGCGATCCTGCGGTAGCCGACCACCCGGGCGTGCCGGACCGCGGCCTCCACGTCGAGGATCTCCAGGTCGCCGACCGTCGTCTCGCCTCCCGAGCGCCCGTGGCCGCGGAAGTCGAAGCCGACCACGCCGCCGTACCCGCTGAGCACGTGCACGATGCGCCGCGCGGTGCGCTCCCGCCACGACCCGGTGAACCCGTGCGCCACCACGATCCCCACTTCGGCGTCCGCTCCGGCGGCGGGCGGCGTGTGCGCGGCGTCGATGCGGACACCGTCCTCGGTGCGGAGCATGACCGGGAAGTTGGGCGCGAGCGGCATGACGCCGAGCCTATGACCCGGCGCCGTCGCTCCCCAGGTCGGCCACGCTGACCACCATCCGCACGTGGGAGCCGTCGGCGGCGTCCATGGCCTGCGGCAGGTCGGAGATCATGACGCGGGCGCGGCTGGCCAGGATGCGCCGGCGCAGATGCCACGGGTCGAGCTCGACCGGCACCGGCCAGGCCACTCCCCCGGCGGCGATCACCGCGTCGGTCGCCACCAGCAGGTCGGGCCCCACCGGCAGGCAGATGAGCACCGAGTCGCCCGCGCGCACGCCCCGCCGCCGCAACTGCGCGGAGGCCGTGGCCGACCGCTCGTCGAGCTGCTCCTCGGTCAGGCCCACGCCCGTGCCCCAGTCGACCATGACGATGCGCTCCTCCATGCCGCCACGGTAGGTGCCGGCCGCCGACCGTACATGAGGCGGATTATGCAGATCGCTATGCAGAAACGCCCAGATGCTGGGTCGCCCAGACCGCGATCTGCGCCCGGGAGCTGTAGCCGAGTTTGTCCATGATGTTGGCGATGTGCCGGGCCACAGTCGCGGGGCTGATCACCAGTTCCGCGGCGATGGCCCGGTTGGACAGGCCACGGGTGAGCAGCGTGGCGATCTCCTGCTCGCGCGCGGTCAGCAGCATCCGCCGGACCGCGCCCCGTGACGCCGGCCCCACCGGCACCGCCCCGGTGTCCACGCCCGTGCCCGTCCTGGACCCGCTCCCTCTGGAACGGTCCGCCTGCGGGCTCCCCGCCACAGACGCACCCGCAGCCGCAGCCGCGGAATCTCCCACGTTCTCCCCGTCGCCCGCGTCCACCGCCTGGGCCACCCGGGCCAAGGCCGCATGGGCCGCATGGGCCGCATGGGCCGCATGGGCCGCATGGGCCGCATGGGCGGCGGCGGCCGCGTAGGTACCGCAGGAGGTGCACGTCGTGGTCGCCCGCGGCGCTCGTTCCCGGCCGGCGAGGAGGTGGCGGGCGACGTCGAGGGGATCGGCCGCCCGGCCGCCCGCCCACAGCGCGGCGGTACGGGCCTCGCCCAGCCTCGCGCTCGCCCGGCCCAGCAGCTCCTCGACCCGAGTGCCGGCGGAGCGCTGGCAGATCGCCTCGCGGAGCGCGACAGCCGCGGCGGTGGCCAGCACCGCGCCCTCCAGGTCGCCCTCGGCCTCGGCCAGCACCGCCAGCCCGACCAGGCAGCGGGCCAGCCCCCGGCGCTCACCGGTCCGCGTGCTGAGCGTCAGGCTCGCCGCCAGCCGCTCCCGCGCCACGTCGTACTCGCCCAGCATGGCCGCCACCCGGCCGAGCCTGGCCAGGCACCGGGACAGATCGACCCCGCTGCTCGGCCCGCAGCCCAGCTCCCGCAGCCACGGCACCGCCCGCTCGTAGTGGGCCATGGCCGTCACCAGGTCGCCGCGCGCCTCGGCCACCGCGCCGAGCTGCGCAGCCGTACGGGCCATGATCCAGCGGTGGCCGTGCTCGCGGGCCCGCAGGCACGCCTCCTCGCCGTGGCGCTGCGCCTCGCGCAACCGGCCGCGGACCAGCGCGACCGCCGACAGGCCGGCCAGGGCGGCCGCCTCGTTCCACGGGTCGGCGGCGGCGCGGGCCAGCGCCAGCCCCTCCTGGGCGTGGCGCAGCGCCTCGTCGGGCCGTCCGAGGCGCAGCAGCACCACGACGCACAGGCTGTGCATGACGCCCATGGGGAACGTCCCGGCGCCGCCGAGCCGCCCCATGCTCTCCGTGACCAGCTCCAGTGCCCGGACCAGCTCGTCTCGCGCCTCCAGGCCGTAGGCGAGGTACGCCTTGGCCCGCGCGACCTGCTCGGCCGGCACCTCGCCCAGGTCGAGGGCGAGCAGCCGCTCCACCCAGCCGACGACCTCGGTGGGACCGCTCACGGGCAGCAGGCTCGTGCTGTGGAAACACAGCCACAGGCCGCGCCGCGCGTCGCCGGACTCGATCGCCCAGTCGAGCGCCGCCCGCTGGTCGTCGGCCAGGGCACGGCCCGCGTCGAGGGCGGCCAGCCGCCGCGACCACGGCAGGCGCGGCTCGACCAGTTCCTCGAAGAAGTGGCGTTCCTGCAACTGGCAGAGCACTTCGAGGTGGCGTCCGCGCACCAGCTCACGCTCGCCCGCCTCGCGCAGCCGCCCCGCCGCGAACCGCTTGATGGTTTCCAGCAGGTGGTATCGGCCCCGGCCCTCTTCGCGCAGCACCAGCGACTTGTCGACCAGCCCGCCGAGCAGGTCGAGGATCTCAGCCTCGGAGACGGGCGGCTGGGCGCACACCCGTTCGGCCAGCTCCAGGTCGAACGGGCCCGCGAACACCGACAGCCGCCGCAGCAGCACCTGCTCGCGCGGCGACAGCAGGTCGTGACTCCACTCGATCGCGGCCAGCAACGTGCGCTGCCGTTCGGGTGCGGTCCGGCCGCCGGTGGTCAGCAGGGAGAAGCGGTCGTCGATGCGGTCGGCGATCTGCCCGGGGGTGAGCAGGCTGGTACGGGCGGCGGCCAGCTCCAGGGCGAGCGGGAGGCCGTCGAGCGCCCGGCAGAGCCGCACCACGTCCGGCAGGCTCTCCAGGCCGAGCCGGGCACCGGCGGCCGCGGCCCTCTCCCGGAACAACCGCACGGCCTCGGCGTCGTAGGCGGTCCTGATCGCCTGGGGGTTCCACTCCAGGGCCGCGGTGTACGCCCCGGCTCCGCGCGAACCGACTTCACCCTGCCCCGCCCAGGACTCCCCCGGCCTCCACGAACCGGCCTCCTCCGGCGGCACCGAAGTCTCCCCAGATTTCCGTGAACCGTCCTCGTCCGGCCGGCCCCAAGGCTCCCCGTGTCCGTTCGAACCCGCCTCGTTCGGCCAGGTCCAGGGCCCCCCGGGCCCCTTCCTGGACGCGCATGGCTCCTGCGGCGCGCTTGGGCCTGTGGTCACGTCCCATGCGGACGAGACGGCCCCTTGCGGGCGCCCGCCTCCCTCGGGAAGAGGGAGCCCTGAAGGCAGGGCCTCCCCGCTGGAGCCGAATCCGGACAGGATGACCCCGGAAGGGACAGCGTCCCACCCAGGCGCCGCGCCACCTCCGGACGGAGCCCTCTCCACCAGAGCCCCCTCCAGTGGGGCGTCCTCCACCAGAGCACTCTCCGGCCGAGCGCCTCCCGGCAGGGCGCGGCCCTCCGACGAGGTGTCCGTTCTTGACCGGGCGGCACGCACGACCGACCCGCTCCCTTCCGACCGCGCGTCGGCCACGGCGGCCCCGTCCTCAACCCGCCGGGCCGCACGAAAGAGGGCCATGGGCGAGGAAGCCGCAGGGGCTGGGGCCGCGAACGAGGGACCCGCAGGGGTGGGGCCCGCGAGCGAAGGAGCCTCAGAGGCCGGAGCCGCGGGAACAGGGACCGCACCGGTGGAGGCCGTGGCACGGGAGGGGAAGGCGTCGGCCTGGGGAAGGTGGAGGGGCGGGGGGAGGTCGAGGGGCGGTACCCGCCAGACGATCTCGCCGGCGATACGGAGCGGCTCGCGGCTGGTCGCCAGGATGCCCACCTGCCGGCACGAGGCCACCAGCGCGGCGACGACCCGGGCGCACGCGTCGATCAGATGCTCGCAGTTGTCGAGCACCAGCAGGCATCGCGTGTCGCCCAGCCGGGCGGTCACGGTGTCGAGCAGCGAACGGCCTGGCTCCTCGCGTACGCCCAGCGCCCTGGCGATCTCGCCCTCGACCAGTTCGGGCCGGTTGACCCGGGCCAGCTCGACCAGCCAGACGCCTCCCGGGTGCATCGGCACGAGCCGGGCGGCCACCCGCAGCGCCAGCCTGGTCTTGCCGATGCCGCCCGCTCCGCACAGGGTCACCACCGCCCGCCCCAGCGCTCCCGTCCGGTCGTGTGGGCAGGCTGGGGCGGTCACCTCCGGGAGACGCTGAGGGTCGTGGCGGTCGGCTCCGCCCTGGCGCGGCACCCGGAGCGCCCCGCCGCCTCCCGTGCCCTCATGGCCCGGCCCTGCCGGAACCACGCCGGTCCGCGTGCACACGCGACCCGCCGGAGCTCCCGGCTCCCCCGCGCACGGGCGTACGTCGCCCAGGAGCGCGCACAGGTCGTCGACGTCGCGTTCGCGGCCGACGAAACGGTTGGGCTCGGCCGGAAGGTTGTGCATGCGGGACTGCGGCATTGTGGTCACCCTGCGTCACGGAAGGATCACAGTTTCCCATAGTGTCGCACTTCTCAGAGCCCGAGGGACCTCACGATCGCTCTTTCGTCCAGAACGTGCAGCTCCGGGTCGGCGGAGAGTTTGCGGGCCAGCTCCGGTGCGGCGATCGTGACCGAGATCGCATGCTCGGCGATCAGCACCCGGCAGCAGAGGACCGACGGATCTTGCGCGATCACCACGCTGGAGCCCGCGGTCATCGCGATGTCGACCACCCACAGCCCCTTGAACGGGTCCGGCTGGCCGCTGACAGCGGCGAGCACGGTGTCCCACTCCTCCAGCAGCAACTCCTCGTCGATCTTGCGTAGGTGACCGGTCAGCTCCTCCAACCGCAGGACGCGCCCACCGTACAGGACCAGCGCGGGGCCGCACAGCGGCCCGAAGTCGACCGTGCGCTCGCCCTCCAGATCGCTGAACGGCTGCGAGCCCGGCGCCGGCTCCACGGTGAAGACGTGCTCCACGTCGGTCCTGACCGGGCCCTTGACGCGCTCGGCGATCATCATGCGGGCCGGGCCGCGGGTGTGGAGTGCCGCGACGCCGCCCGCCCAGACGACGGAGTGGACCGCGACGGCCAGCTCGATGCCGAGCGGCAGGTCGATCAGCACCTGTTCGCCGTAGCGGAGTCCGCGGGCGCGCAGTCCGCCCGCCACGCGCGCGACGCGGCGCGCGAACACGCTGCGGGCCAGCACCTGGCCCGTGCGGACGTCGGTCATCGTCGGGTCGCCGTCGTGCTCGGCCGCGGCCCCCATAACCAGCTCCGTCCAGGTCATGGCGCCAATGTAGGGACCCCAGACGGCTGAGGCATGCGCACAATTGTGCATCCCGCTATGTACGTCTGCCCGACGCCGCCTGGGGGGCGCCGAGCCTGTCCCTGTTGGTCCAGGATGGCGTCTTACGTCCTCGGCAGGGCATCCGCACGTGCCATGACCAGGGATCAACTAGACTTGACTGAGCCGCGACATCGCGCGGCGGCCCCCACCGACACAGAGCGAGACGTCATCATGCCCTTGAACAGCCGCGACGACCTGCGGAACATCGCGATCATCGCGCACGTCGACCATGGCAAGACCACGCTGGTCGACGCCATGCTCTGGCAGTCCGGGGCCTTCCGCGCCAACCAGGACGTCGACGACCGCGTGATGGACTCCAACGACCTCGAGCGCGAGAAGGGCATCACCATTCTCGCCAAGAACACGGCGGTCCAGCACGGCGGCATGACCATCAACATCATCGACACCCCGGGCCACGCCGACTTCGGCGGCGAGGTCGAGCGCGGCCTGTCGATGGTCGACGGCGTCGTGCTGCTCGTGGACGCCTCGGAGGGCCCGCTTCCGCAGACGCGCTTCGTGCTGCGCAAGGCGCTGTCGGCCAAGATGCCGGTCATCCTGTGCATCAACAAGGTCGACCGGCCCGACGCGCGCATCAAGGAGGTCGTCGACGAGGTCTACGAGCTCTTCATGGACCTCGACGCGACCGAGGAGCAGATCGACTTCCCGATCGTCTACGCCTCGGCCAAGGCCGGCCGGGCCTCGCTCAACCGTCCCGAGGACGGCGGCATGCCCGACTCCGGCGACCTGGAGCCGCTGTTCGACATCATCAAGTCGACGATCCCGGCCCCGACGTACGACCCGAGCGCACCGCTGCAGGCCCACGTCACCAACCTCGACGCCTCCTCCTACCTCGGCCGTATCGCGCTGTGCCGCATCCACCAGGGCGTGATGCACAAGGGCCAGCAGGTGGCCTGGTGCCGCACCGACGGCTCCATCCAGCGGGTCAAGATCACTGAGCTGCTGATGACCGAGGCGCTGGAGCGCAAACCGGCCGAGGAGGCGGGCCCCGGCGACATCATCGCCATCGCAGGCATCCCCGAGATCATGATCGGCGAGACGCTGGCCGACCCCGACGACCCGCGCCCGCTGCCGCTGATCACGGTCGACGAGCCGGCCATCTCCATGACCATCGGCACCAACACCTCGCCGCTGGTCGGCAAGGTCAAGGGTGCCAAGGTCACCGCCCGCATGGTCAAGGACCGCCTCGAGAAGGAGCTCGTCGGCAACGTGTCGCTGCGCGTGCTGCCGACCGACCGTCCCGACGCCTGGGAGGTGCAGGGCCGCGGCGAGCTGGCGCTGGCCATCCTGGTCGAGCAGATGCGCCGCGAGGGCTACGAGCTGACCGTGGGCAAGCCGCAGGTGGTCACCAAGCTCGTCGACGGCAAGGTCCACGAGCCGGTCGAGCGGCTGACCGTCGACTGCCCGGAGGAGTACCTCGGCGCGGTCACCCAGCTCCTGGCCGTCCGCAAGGGCCGCATGGAGCACATGACCAACCACGGCACCGGCTGGATCCGCATGGAGTTCGTGGTCCCGGCGCGCGGCCTGATCGGCTTCCGCACCGAGTTCCTCACCGAGACGCGCGGCACCGGCCTGGTCCACCACGTGTTCGACTCCTACGAGCCGTGGTTCGGCGAGCTGCGCACCCGTAACAACGGCTCGCTGGTGGCCGACCGCTCCGGCCCGGTCACCGCGTTCGCCATGCTCAACCTCCAGGAGCGCGGCACGCTGTTCGTGTCGCCCACCACCGAGGTGTACGAGGGCATGATCGTCGGCGAGAACTCCCGCTCCGACGACATGGACGTCAACATCACCAAGGAGAAGAAGCTCACCAACATGCGCTCCTCCACCAGCGAGGAGACCGAGAAGGTGATCCCGCCGCGCGTGCTGTCGCTGGAGCAGGCCCTGGAGTTCATCCGCGAGGACGAGTGCGTGGAGATCACGCCCGACGCGGTGCGCATCCGCAAGGTCGTCCTCGACGCCGCCACCCGCAACCGGGCCGCGGCCCGCGCCAAGCGCGCCTGACGCCCGACCGGACGCGGACACGTCCGCGCCGAGCGTTTCCGGCGGCCCCGTTCCGGGGCCGCCGGACCTGTCTCCGACACTGTGACCTGGCCGGACGTGGGCGTGTCCGGCCAGCCGGTCAGGCCCGTACCCGCGTCCTGACAGCCGGGTTCTCCGGCGGTTCGGACAGGTGTGACCACACCGTTACCCCACCACGCAGAACATCCGGCCCTGCCCGTGGATCATCCAGACTGTGGGGAAGCTCCGGATCGTCGTCGCGTTCGGGCTGGCCATGGTCTCGCTGGCGGCGATCCTCTGGTGCGTCGTGGCGGCCCGGCCGGTCGTCGGCCCCATGCTTTCGTCGGGGCCCGAGGTCCCCGACACGTGGGAGCTGACGGCCGGGCGTACCGAGCGCGAGTTCGCGGCCGGGCGTGAGGCCACCACCGAGGTCGTGGTGGGCCGGGCGAGCCGCGCCGACCTGACCGGCGTGCCCGCCGGGCGCATCGACGAGCGGCAGAGCCAGGTCAAGGTGACGATCACGCACCGGCTGCGGATGCGCGCCGCCGACGAGCTGGCCACGACGCTGCGGCAGGGCAGCGAGTTCCCCGGCGGCATCCAGCGCTTCACCGACGACGGGTTCGGCGCGATCAAGGTGCTCGGCGCCGTGCTGGCCCCGACGAAGCGGCTCGCGCCCGTCCTGACCACCTCCGCCGGGCGCACCACGGTCGAGTTCCGGGTGACGATGCTGCGCCAGCTGCAGCCCGGCGAGCTGATGGAGCTGAGTTTCCGGACGCCCACCGGCCGGCCGCTGATCGTGCTGCGGCGCGCGTTCACGGTGTTCCCCGGCGAGTGGACGCCGCTGCGCGTGCAGGGCGTGCGGCCGTCGCGGGAGGATCCGGAGCGGCTGGAGTTCGGCGTCGGGTTCTACCCGGTGACCGTGACGCTGGCCCCGGACTCCTACGGGTTCCCCGACCGCGAGGAGGAGGACGACTTCTCGTGGGCCACCGCGCTCGGCGTCGGCACCGCGGTGGTGCTCGCCTGGTACGTCCTGCGGGCCATGGGGATGGCCTGGTGGCGGCAGACGGCCAACCGCGAGTTCGCGATCGGCCTGGCGCTGGCCGCGCCGTCCCTGCTGATCCCGCTCGTGGCGAAGGAGTTCACGCCGTTCGCGTACGTGATCCTGTTCGGGGCGGTGCCGGCGCTGGCCGTCTGGCACGCCGGGCGGGTCCTGCCGACGAGCCCCCCGTGGACGGTGCGCGAGGTGCTGGGCGTGACGGGCCTCGGCGTGCTGCTGAGTGTGGGCATGCTGTCCTGGTCGTGGCTGCACGAGCAGCTTCCGGGCCGCACGCTGCTGACGGGCGCCGTCATCGCGGCGCTGGCCGCCGCCGGCTCCGCCGTGGGGTTCAGCGCCGACCTCGGCATCCGCATGGTCGCGGTACGGCTGGCCGCGTTCGCCGCCGGGTCGGCCGTCGCTCTGATGGCGCTCGCGCTGTGGGCCCGGGCGCTGGCCGACGGCGTCTACCCGCCCGACAGCGTGCGGCTCGTGCTGGCCCTCGGCTGGGCGCTCATCCCGATCGCGGCGGTCGCCGTGGCCACGCGCCAGTGGTCGAGGCGGGCGGTCGTGGTGGCGGTGGTCGCGAGCTTCCTGGTGCAGGGCTGGCCGACCGAGTGGCTGGACGCCGGGTCGTGGAGCCTGCCCCTCGCCACGCCGGGGATGGAGCCCAAGCTGGGCGACCTGCCGCTGAGCCCGCTGATGCGGGGCGTGCTGGGTCTGCTGCTGCTCGGGTTCGGGCTGCTGGTGCTGCGGCTGCGCCGCCTCGGCGCCTCCCTCCAGGCGGTCAGCATGCCGGCGGCCGAGGGCACGATGATCGCCGGGCTGATGGTCCTGTACCTCACGCCGCGGGGCAGCATCACGATCGCCGACAGCGACGTGCCGCTGCCGCTGCTGTCGATCACCTCGATCGTCGCCTGGCTGGCGGCGCGCTGGCTGCTGGTCACCCCGCACCCGTCGGTGGTCGAGCCGGCCTCTGCCGACGAGCACCGTGAGCTGATCAGGTCCGCGCTGCACAAGCGGCTGCTGCTGATCTCCGAGCAGGAGCTGTACAGGATCGGCCGGGGCAAGATCGGCGCGGGCGAGATGACGATGGACGACTTCGACGAGCGGCGGCAGGCCCTGGAGGAGGCGCTGCGCCTGCACGGACGCGACCCGGAGACCGCCTTCGCCACCGGCGCCGGGTGCCCGCCGTGGGTGAACGGCGTGTACGGCTTCGTGGTGAGCCTGCTGCTGAGCCTGCCGTTCGCGTTCCTGTACGGCCGGCCCAACGGGGTGGATCTGAGCAGCTTCGTGTTCGACACGCGCTACCTGCTGGCGCTGCCCGCCTTCGGGTTCCTGTTCGGCTACTTCTACCCCCGGATCCGCGGCACCCAGCCCATGACCAAGGCCCTCTACCTCATGGCCGCCGCCCTGGTCACCGAGCTGTCCGGCTACCTGTCGGCGCTGGTCGAGCCGGACATCGGCGCGCTGGACAAGGTTCAGGTGGTGGCGATCGTGGGCGGCGAGGTGGCGCTGGTGTGCATCGGGCTCGGGTTGTACTGGGAGTGGCGGCTCATGCACCTGGCCGGGGAGCCGTGGGCACGGGTACGCAACATCCGCAGCGTCCGCAGCCTGGCCACGCCGCTGCTGGCTGTGGTCATCGCGGCGGTCACCACGGCCGCCACCTCGGCCGCCGGCCAGACGGTGGACCGCATCCTCCAGGGCGACGAGCAGGTCACCACCTCGACGTCCAAGTAGGGACGATTCCTACGACCGCGGGTCAGCGCGCCTTCCTGGTGCGCGTGACGTAGCGGAACGGCGATCCGCCCGGGACGGCGAGGATCCCGTCGGCGTCGATGTCCCCGGCGAACCAGACCTCGTCCCTGACGCCGGGGCCCGGGACGGGGAAGGAACACTGGGACTGGCCGTCCGGCCTGAGCAGGACGAGGCGGCCCTCGGTGCTCCACCGGCGTCCGCCGGCTCGTTCGCCCTCCGAGGACACCACGCGGACGTTCTCGCCTCTGCAGGGCCAGACCTCCCATGGACTGGTCTGTAAGATGCGCACTTCCTTGCGCCGCGCCCGCTGCCACATGACGACGAGACCCAGCGTGACCGCACTGGTGCAGGCCAGCATCACGCCCAGGAAGCTCGCCGGCCCTCCCCGGGGTATCAGCCACGCGGTGAGACAGAGCTGGAGCACGAGCGGGGGCAACCCCAGGCGAAGCCCGGCTCTCGCCTCGCCCCTCACGGTGTCCAGCACTCCCGGCGTCTGCGCCGCGGTGCCGGGAAGGATCTGATATCCGTACTCGCGAGCGGTCATGTCTGCCTCCCCATGAGGATCGACGTCTTCTCAGCCGGGCGTCTTCTCCGACGTCAGCACCACGTAGCCGGCGCGGGAGAACCGTACCCGGTAGCCCTCCTGGAGCAGGGCCCGCACGCGGTCCCGCTGCTCGTCGACGCTCGCGAACGGGAACGCGCGCCGGTCCACCTGGGCCACCACCCATGGCGCCCGGCGCGGGGTGCGGTCCCACAGCAGCACGGTGGCGCGGCCGGACAGCGCGGGGGCGAGGTTGTTGGCGGCCTCGACGAGCGCCCCGTCCGGCACGGCGGCCACGGCCGCGGCGGCGGCGCTCTGCCGCGCGTCACGCCGGTAGGAGGCGGGGTCGGCCAGGTCGGCCAGCGCGAAGAACGGCACGGTCGCGACCGCGAACGCCGTCACGCCGGCCGCCCACCCCCGCACCAGCCGCGTGCCCCAGGGAGCCCGCCCGGCCTCCAGGCGGTCGCGCAGGCGGCGGATTCCGTCCACCCCGGCCGCGAGGACGACGACCACGACGAACGCGTTGTAGTGGTACTCCGGCACCCACCAGTTCGGAAAGGAGCTGGCCAGCATCCGCTCGGCCAGCAGGGGCACCGCCATGAGCAGGATCGGCGACCCCAGCGCGGCCAGCAGCGTGATGCCGAGCAGCAGGCCCAGCGTGAGCAGTTTCACGGGCGGGCTGCCGAGCTGCGCCACGACCGCAAGCGGGTCGCTCACCACGGTGCGGGCGGCGGCCCCGGCGTCGGCCCCCAGCGCGCCGTACGCCCAGTAGTAGTCGGCCCGCCCCCCGAACAGCGGGATGAGCACCTGCGAGGCCAGCCACGTGGCCGCCAGGCCGCCCGCCACCAGTGACGCGCCCAGCGCCCGCCACCCGCGCCGGCCCAGCAGCATCACCCCGAACCCGGCGACGAGCAGCCCCATGTCCTCCTTGACGCACAGCAGCGCCAGGGCGGCGAGCACGACGTGGGCGCGCCGCCCGGCCTGCCACCGTTCGAGCAGCAGGCCGGTGAGCAGGGGCGCGAACGCGGCCTCGTGGAAGTCGAACGCGGCCGTCTCCACGACCGGCCACGACAGCGCGTACGCGACGGCCACGAGGTGCGCGGCGCGAACCCCCAGGGCGCGCCGGGTGAACACCCACAGGGGCACGGCGGCCGACGCCAGCAGCACGGACTGGGCGACGAGCAGCGTGGCGGGGCCGTCGTGGATCCAGTAGAGGGGCGCGAGCACGGCCAGGACGGGCGACCAGTGGTCGCCGAGCACGGTGAACCCGGGCCCGAAGTCGTTGTGGACGCCCTTGACCACGGCCACCGGCAGGCCGAGCCGCGAGTAGGACCGGACCGCCTGGTCGAAGATCACCAGGTCGTACGCCCCGGCCCGGAACCCCGCGAACCGCACGAACGAGACCGCGCCGTACAGCAGGGCAGCCACAGCGGTGATCGCCGCCAGGACCCGCCCGTCGCGCCGCCCGGCTCCCGTCTCCGTCACGCCGCCCCGCTCCTCCTGCCGTCGCGCCACCGGCGCGCTCATCGGTCTCCCCCAGGACAGCCGTGACGGATCTCCACAAGCCCCATCATCCCGCCCTGAGCCGGTGGCTGGGGCCGGTCAGCGGCGGCGGGGCAGCTCACTCCCGCGTACGTGCGTGGCCAGCCAGTCGACCAGCGGCGCGTACGCCCGCCAGGTCGCGCGTACCCGTTCCACGACCTCCTTCGTGTGGATCCACGGCTCCGGCGGGAAGCGGCGGCCGGCGTGCAGCGAGCGGTGGCGCAGCAGGTCGATGCGCGGATGGTCGGGCGGGTAGTCGCGGGGCCGGGTCTTCAGCCGGTCGCCCCCCTGCTCGTAGCCGGCCGCCCGCAGCTCGGCGACCACGGCCTCCAGCGGCTCGCCCGACAGGTCCTCGGCGACCGCCGCGCGGTAGCGGGCGACCTGGTCGGGGGCCTGGGTGTAGCAGCCGCCCGCCGTGAAGAGCCCGTCGGCGCCGATCTGGACGTACAGCCCGATGCCCGGCATGCGGTCGACGAAGGCGCCCTGGTGGGTCTTGTACGGCGACTTGTCCTTGGCGAAGCGGACGTCGCGGTGCGGCCGGAACAGGTGGGCCTGCCCGAACTCGGCGGCCAGCTCCTCGGCGAGCGCGAGCATGGGCGCCCGCACCGCCTCCTCGTAGAGGTGGCGGTGCC
Organism: Nonomuraea sp. NPDC050691; assembly: GCF_040654455.1. Classification (NCBI taxonomy): domain Bacteria; kingdom Bacillati; phylum Actinomycetota; class Actinomycetes; order Streptosporangiales; family Streptosporangiaceae; genus Nonomuraea; species Nonomuraea sp. NPDC050691. The sequence goes on along the minus strand of NZ_JBFAIA010000031.1, from coordinate 2,502 downwards.
GGGTGAAGTACGTCTTCGTGTTGTCCGCCTCCAGGCCCTCGTAGAAGACGAACGCCTCGTCGGGGAAGCCGGTGAAACCCATGAGGCCAGCCTGCCATGCCCCACCGACAACGCCCTCACCGCTCCTTCGCGGTCGCGGCGCCGGAGTACGTCCGGCCCGGCAGCGGCGCCCTGCCGTACAGCTCCGACACCGTGACGAAGCGGTAGCCCTTCTTCGCCAGCGTGTCGAGCACCCGGGGCACCGCCGCGACGCTGGTCGGGTGGATGTCGTGCATGAGCACGATGGAGCCGGGGGCGGCGGCGCCGGCGCGGCGCGCCACGATCCCGGTGTCGCGGTCGCGCCAGTCGAGGGTGTCCACCGTCCACAGGATCTGCGCCAGTCCCTCCAGGCGGGCCTGCGCGGCGACGCGGGCGTTCGTCGCCCCGTACGGCGGCCGCATGAGCCGCATGCGCACGCCCGTGGTCCGCTGCACGATCTCCTCGGTGTCGGCCAGCTCGCTCCTGAGCCGCTCGTCGGACATGGCGGTCAGCGGCGGGTGGCTCCACGAGTGATTGCCCAGCTCGTGCCCGTCCTCCACCATGCGGCGGGTGAGCCCGGCGCGGTCGGCGGCCACCATCTCGCCGAGCACGAAGAACGTGGCCCGCACGTGCCGCTCGCGCAGCAGGTCGAGCAGCTTGCCGGTGTGCTCCCCGGGCCCGTCGTCGAAGGTGAGCGCGACGCACTTGCGCCGCCGGCAGTCGACCACGCGGCGGGCGGGCCAGTCGGGCTGGACGGCGGCCAGGCGGCGGGCGAGGACACCGGGGTCGGCGACGGCGGGTGGGCGCGGGGCGGGCGCCCTGGACGCGGTGCCGCATCCCGCCGTCAACGTCGCCAGCGCCGCCACGGCCGTCAACGTCGCCAACGGAGTCGGCAGAGTCGGCAGAGTCGGCGCGCCACACGCGGTCACGGCGGCACCGTGGCTACGGGTAGTCCTGCGCCAGGTTCCCCCGCAGCTCTTTGGCCAGGTCATCCCACCACAGTGGGACATCAGCCTGGAGCTCCGTGAAGCGACGCGCCACCCTTATGGCGCATCCGACCGCGTCCGTACCCAAATGCCGACGTTTGATCGGTCCTTCCTGCCATCGGTAAAACCCGTCCCGGTAGCGGACGACCAGGCCGATCCAGACGGGCAGCGTGACGTCGTCGCCCATCTCGTACGCGGTGGTGACGCCGAGCGTCCGCAGCTCGGCCCGGAGCCGCTCCGTCGCCGCGCGGGCCTCGGTCACGCGTCACCCCCTGCCGGCGATCGGACGCACACACAGGGATGTACCCACCCACGGCCCACAACCGACAATGACATGTCGTCATCATGCGGCTCCGCCGCGTGACAGGGAGGCCGTTCGGCGTTATTGGGACGGCCCGGAGTGGATCAGTGGTCGGGAGCCTCCCGCGGCTCGGCCACCACCATGATCAGACGGAGCTCCTCGTGGCCCAGGTTCGCGTAGCGGTGGGGGCGGTCGGCGGTGAACAGGACGGCCGCGCCGGCCCGGACCAGGTGGCTCCTGCCGTACACGGTGAGGGTCATCTCGCCCTCCAGCACGGTCACCATCTCGCGGGTGCCGGGCGGGTGGGCGTCGCCGTCATGGTGCCGGCCGGGGGCCAGCCGCCAGTCCCAGAGCTCCAGGATCATCGGCTCGTCCGCGCCGACGAGCAGCCGGGCCCGCACGTCGCCCTGGTCGAACGTCACCACGTCGGCCTCCTCGACGATCCGCACCGTCGGCACGTCGGAGACCTCGACGAGCCGCGCCACGGTGACGCCGAGCGCGGAGGCGATGCGGGTGAGGGTCGAGACGCTCGGGTTGGTCCGGCCCTGCTCGACCTGTACGAGCATGCCCCTGCTGACGCCGGAGCGGGCGGCCAGCGCGTCCAGGGTGAGGCCGCGGTGCGAGCGCTGGGCGCGCACGTTGTTGGCGATGGCCTGGGTGATCGTCTCCGGGTCTTCCATGGAGTGCAGTCTAGTGATATCGATTTGCAGTCTGGTGCACCCTGTGTGTTGTACTGGGAGTGCAATCCAATGGACTGGACGGTGAGAGCACATGACTGCGGTGATCCTGGCGACCGCGTGCGCCGTGGTGTACGGCACGGCCGACTTCTTCGGCGGACTGGCCACGCGACGATCGCCGGTGCTCGCGGTCGTGGTGCTCTCACAGCTCGCCGGCCTGGCGATGATCGTGGGGCTGCTGCCGCTGCTGCCCGGGCTGGCGAGCGGACCGGCGCTGCTGTGGGGCCTCGCGGCGGGCCTGGCGGGCGCGGGCGGGCTCGTGCTGTTCTACCGGGCGCTGGCCACCGGCGTGATGTCCGTGGTCGCGCCGGTCGCCGCGGTCACCTCGGCGGCGCTGCCGGTGCTGTGGGGGCTGGCCAAGGGCGCCGCCTCGTGTTCCGGCCGGTTCAAGCGTCCAGATTGGTGCGCGGATGAGGGAAGAGTTTCGTACTGAAAATAGGGATAGCGTTCCCCCGCGCGG
>NZ_JBFAIA010000030.1:0-58821 GCF_040654455.1 Nonomuraea sp. NPDC050691 | reverse complement strand
GCTGCCCGCCCGCGGCCGGCTGCGCGCCGGGGTGGGCTCCGGGCGGCTGGGCCACGTGGGGGAGCTGGGCGCCCGTCTGGTGCGGGGGCGCGCTCTGCGGACCGCCCGCGACAGGCTGACCCCCGGGTACGGGCTGACCGCCGGAGTCAGGCTGACCGCCGGGAATGGCCTGACCGCCCGTGACCGGCTCGATCGCCGCCTTCGGCGCAGGCTGCCCGGTGAGCCGAACGATCAGCTCGTCGGCGCTCGGCCGCACCCCAGGGTCCTTGGACAGGCACAGGGCCACCAGCTCGCCGAGCGTGCCCTCCATCGCGCCGAGCTGCGGCTCCTCGTGCAGGATGCGGTTCATCACCACGGGGATGGAGTCGGCGCCGAACGCCGGCGTGCCCGTAGCGGCGAACACCATGGTGACGCCCCACGCGAACACGTCCGCGGCCTCGGACACCACGCCGCCGCTGAGCTGCTCCGGAGCGAGGTACGAGGGCGTGCCCATGGCCATGCCGGTGGCCGTCGCCCCGGGCGAGTCGAGCGCCCGCGCGATGCCGAAGTCGATCACGACCGGGCCCTCGGGACCCATGAGCACGTTGGCCGGCTTGAAGTCGCGGTGCAGGATCCCCGCCCGGTGGATGGCCGCCAGCGCGGTCGCCGTACTGATCGCGAGCCGCTCCAGGGCGGCCCCGCGGCGCGGCCCCTCGTTGATGACGAGCTCGCGCAGCGACGGGCCGGGCACGTAGTCGCTGACGATGTAGGGCCGGCTGCCCTCCAGGTCGGCGTGGAGCACGGGCGCCGTGCAGAACCGGGCCACCCGCTGCGCCACCGCGACCTCGCGCAGGAAGCGGCTGCGGGCCTCCGGGTCGGCGACCGCCGCGTGGTGCAGGAGCTTGACCGCCACCTGCTCGCCGGACTCGTCACGCCCCAGATAGACGACGCCCTGGCCGCCCTCGCCGAGACGGCCGAGGAGCTCGTAGGCCCCCAGCCGTCGCGGATCGTCCGCCGACAACGGCTGGTACGGATTCACGTCGGACCCCCATGACCACGCATGACTTCTGACAACTGGGGCAGAACGCTACCAGCGTGATGGTTGGTGCGTGGCCCGGCCTTGCCATTTCTTTCACGATTTGTCGGCTCGTGTCAGCGTTTGTGTACGGATTGTGGCCAGGACCACGCTTGTCGTCATGCCCGCCGACCGGTGATCACCAAGGTTGAAGAACTCAGATGGCCTTGCCCGGGTTGAGGATGCCCAGCGGGTCGAACACCGCCTTGATGCCCTGCTGCACCTCCTGCGTGACCGGCCCGGCCTCCAGCGCCAGCCACCGCTGCTTGAGCAGGCCGACCCCGTGCTCGCCGGTCAGCGTGCCGCCGAGCTCCAGCGCCCGGGTGAACACCTCGTCGGCCGCCGCCCACACGTTCGCGGGCGGCTCGGTCAGGCCGTGCTCGAAGATGAACACCGGGTGCAGGTTGCCGTCACCGGCGTGCGCCACCGTGAGGATCTTCGCCCCGTGCGCGGCCGCGGCCGCCTCGACCGCGCCGATCATCTCGGGCAGCGCCGAGCGGGGCACGCACACGTCCTCCACCAGGCACGCGCCCAGCCGTTCCCCGGCGTGGTAGGCCATGCGGCGCACGCCGATCAGCTCCTCGGCCTCCTGCGGGCTGGAGGAGACGGCCACGAACGAGGCGCCGTTCTCCACGCACAGCGCCTCCATGCGCTCGACCACGGCCTGGCTGTCGGAGGCGTCGGACTGGCCGATGAGCATGGCGTCTGTGCCGGGCTCCAGGCCGATGTTGCGCCAGTCGTCGATGGCCTCCAGCGTCGCCCGGTCCATCAGCTCCATCAGCGACGGCTGGCAGCCGGCCGCCATGATGGCCGCCACGGCGGCGCCGGCCTCGCGCAGCGAGCCGAACTCGGCGGCGAACGTCGCCGGCGGCTGGGCTGGGGCCTGCCGCAGCCGCACCGTGGCCGCGGTGATGACGCCGAGCGTGCCCTCCGAGCCGACGAACAGCCCGGTCAGGTCGTAACCGGTGACGCCCTTCATGGTGCGGCGGCCGGTGTTGAGGACGCGCCCGTCGGCCAGCACGACCTCCAGGCCGAGTGCCGAGTCGCGCGTCACGCCGTACTTGACGCAGCGCAGCCCGCCCGCGTTGGTCGCCAGGTTGCCGCCGATCGTGGAGATCTCGTACGACGACGGGTCCGGCGCGTACATCAGCCCGTGCTCCCGGGCGGCCCGGTCGAGGTCGGCGGTGATCACGCCGGGCTCCACCACGGCGATCTCGTCGGCGGGGGACAGCTCCCTGATCGCCGTCATGCGGGCGAGGGACAGGACGACCGCGCCGTCGGTCGCCGTGGCAGCACCCGCCAGGCCGGTGCCCGCGCCGCGCGGCACGACCGGGACGCGGTGCTCGCTCGCCCAGCGCATCGTGGTGACGACGTCCTCACGGGTGGCGGCGAGCACCACACCGAGGGGCTTGCCCGGCTCGACGAACGTGCGGTCGCGCGCGTAGGAGTCGGCCACGTCGGGATCGGTCACGACACGCCCGGGGGGAAGGGCGGCAACCAAGGCATCGATGGGTCTCACATGAAGAACCTTACGGTTTGCGTGTATCGATGCTTACGGCCAGACTGCCCGAGTGGAAGTGACGTGTCCGGTGTGTTCCCAGGCTGACCAGGTCGTCTCCGTGCCGGGAGCCGTGGCGTCGGGGACGACGTACCGCATCGGACGCGTGCGCCTGCCCGGAGAGCGCGAGATCGCGGACCTGCCGTCCGCCGTTTCGCTCGGCGCGACCAAGCATCTGATGAGCCGCACCCAGCTCGCCGTATGGATGTCGTTCCCCAGCCGCCAGTACGCGCCCTGGGTGCGCAACCAGGGCTACATCCTGCTCGGCGTGGCCGCCCTCGTGCACCTGGTGGTGTCGCTGGTGATCGCGATGGGCAAGGACTCGGGCTGGGGCGAGGTGCTGCTCGCGCCGTTCTGCCTCACCGGCCTGTTCTGGGGATTCGGCCTGCTCCAGGTGCTCGGCTCGTACGGCGCGCGGCGGCGCGACCGGGCCGAGGAGCCCGCCCGCGAGCAGGCGTTCCAGGTGTGGGAGCGCCTGCGGTACTGCGCGCGCGACAACGTCGTCTTCGAGCCCGGCCTCGGCGTCTCGGTCCATCCGAGCGAGACGCGCGACTACATCTTCGGCTTCAGGCGCGCCGGCCGCCCCTGAAGCCGTCCTGTCCGGGCGGGACGGCCGCCCCGGGAAGCCGTCCTGTCCGGGCGGGACGGGCGGCGCCGGCTGCCCGGGACAGCCGGCTGCCCGGGTCAGCAGGTCAGGCGTGCTCGTCGGCGACGAGGCGGGCGCACACCGCGAGGCCGGTGATGGCCTGCTCCAGCTCGTCGAGCCCCGGGAAGGTGGGCGCGATGCGGATGAAGCGGTCGTCGGGGTCCTTGCCGTAGGGGTGGGTGGAGCCGGCCGGGGTGAGCGCGATGCCCGCCGCCTTGGCCCTGGCCACCACCTCGCCGGCGTGCGGCACCTCCAGGCTGATGAAGTAGCCGCCGACGGGGCTGCTCCAGGTGCCCAGGTCGCCCAGCTCCTTGGCCAGCACCCGGTCGACCAGCTCGAACTTCGGCCAGACCAGCTCGGCGTGGCGGCGCATGTGCGCGGCGACCCCGTCGGCGTCGCGCAGGAACTCCACGTGACGCAGCTGGTTGATCTTGTCGGGGCCGATGGACTGCTTGGAGGTGTTGTGCAGGAACCACTCGACGTTGGCGGGGGAGGAGCCGAAGAACGACACGCCGCTGCCCGCCAGCGTCACCTTGGAGGTGGAGGCGTAGACGAACACGCGGTCGGGGTTGCCCTGCTCGGCCGCCAGCGTCAGCAGGTCGGCCAGCTCGGCGGGGGTGTCGGTGAGGTGGTGCACCGCGTAGGCGTTGTCCCAGAAGATCCGGAAGTCGGGCGCGGCGGTCGGCATGGCGGCGAGCCTGCGCACCGTCTCGGCGCTGTAGGTGGCGCCCGACGGGTTGCTGTACTTGGGCACGCACCACATGCCCTTGACGCCGGCGTCGGTGGCGACCAGGCGCTCCACGACGTCCATGTCGGGGCCGTCGGCGTTCATCGGGACGGGCACCATCGTGATGCCGAACCGCTCGGTGATCGTGAAGTGCCGGTCGTACCCGGGCACGGGGCACAGGAACGTGACCTTCGGCTCCTCGACCCACCGGCGCGCGGCGCCCGGGACCGGGGTGAGCAGCGCGTGCACGATCGTGTCGTGCATCAGCGCCAGGCTGGAGTTGCCCCCGACGACGAGCTGGCCCGCGGGCACCTGGACCAGCGGCGCGAACAGCTCGCGCAGCTCCGGCAGGCCCTGGAGGCCACCGTAGTTGCGGCCGTCGGTGCCGTCGGCGGCGCGGAAGCTCGTCGGGAGGCGGAGCATGTCGTTGGAGAGATCGAGCTGGCGCGGGGACGGCTTGCCACGGGTCAGGTCGAGCGAGAGGCCACGCTGGACGAGGTCGGCGTAGTCGCGCTGAGCGTTCACGAGATTCTCTCCTCCGAATGGGTCGGATACGAAGGATAGAAGACGCGGCCCCGCGAGCAGGAATCCGTCCCGCCATGTGGAAGGGCGCTGGGAAGGGCGCACGGGGCGAATCGCGACGAAGGAGACCGTGGGGCTTCACGCGGGGCGATCGTTGGCGTGCAATGGAGGGCATCGGGGGGTTCGGAACGGCAAGGCCATCACTCCGCTCAGGAGGGAGCAGGCGTGACGACTGTTCGCGAGACCTCGATCGCCCAGGTGAGGCGGCGCCGCACCGGCACCGTGGTCGTCTCCTGGCTGACCACGACCGACCACAAGGTCATCGGCTACCTCTACCTGATCACGTCGTTCGTGTTCTTCCTGGTCGCCGGGGTCATGGCCATGGTGATGCGCGCGGAGCTGGCCCAGCCGGGCATGCAGCTGGTCAGCCAGCAGCAGTACAACCAGCTCTTCACCATGCACGGCACCGCGATGCTGCTCATGTTCGCCACGCCGCTGTTCGCCGGGTTCGCCAACGTGGTCATGCCGCTGCAGATCGGCGCGCCGGACGTGGCGTTCCCGCGGCTGAACGCGGTGGCGTACTGGCTGTTCCTGTTCGGCAGCCTGATCGCCACAGCGGGGTTCTTCACCCCGGGGGGCGCGGCCGACTTCGGCTGGTTCGCCTACACGCCGCTGGCCTCGGCGACCTACTCGCCGACCATGGGCGGCGACCTGTGGATCATGGGTCTCGCGCTGTCGGGCCTCGGCACGATCCTCGGGTCGGTCAACTTCATCACCACGATCATCGGGATGCGCGCGCCCGGCATGACGATGTTCCGCATGCCGATCTTCACCTGGAACACGCTGCTGACCAGCATGCTCGTGCTCATGGCGTTCCCGGTGCTGGCCGCCGCGCTGCTCGTGCTGGAGTCGGACCGCAAGCTCGGCACGCACGTGTTCGACGCGTCGAACGGCGGGCCGATGATCTGGCAGCACCTGTTCTGGTTCTTCGGCCATCCCGAGGTGTACATCATCGCGCTGCCGTTCTTCGGGATCATCTCCGAGGTCATCCCGGTGTTCTCCCGCAAACCGATCTTCGGCTACATGGGGCTGGTCGGCGCGACGATCGCCATCGCCGGTCTGTCGATGACGGTGTGGGCGCACCACATGTTCCCGACCGGTCAGGTGCTGCTGCCGTTCTTCTCCTTCATGACGTTCCTCATCGCGGTGCCGACCGGGGTGAAGTTCTTCAACTGGATCGGCACCATGTGGCGCGGCCATCTGAGCTTCCAGACGCCGATGCTGTTCGCGATCGGCTTCCTCGTCACCTTCCTGCTCGGCGGCCTGACGGGCGTCATCCTCGCCTCGCCGCCGCTGGACTTCCACATCAGCGACACCTACTTCGTGGTGGCGCACTTCCACTACGTGGTGTTCGGCACCGTCGTGTTCGCGATGTTCGCCGGCTTCTACTTCTGGTGGCCCAAGATGACCGGCCGGATGCTCGACGACCGGCTCGGCAAAGTGCACTTCTGGACCCTGTTCGCCGGCTTCCACACCACGTTCCTCATCCAGCACTGGCTCGGGGTGGCCGGGTTCCCGCGCCGCTACGCCGACTACAGCGCCGCCGACGGGTTCACGACGCTGAACGAGATCTCGTCCGTCGGCGCGTTCCTGCTGGGACTGTCCACGCTCCCGTTCCTCCACAACGTCTGGAAGACCGCCCGGACGGCGCCGCGCGTCACGGTGGACGACCCGTGGGGCTTCGGCAACTCCCTCGAATGGGCGACGTCGTGCCCGCCGCCGCGGCACAACTTCACGTCCATGCCGCCGATCCGCTCCGAACGGCCCGCCTTCGACCTGCACTACCCGCACGAGAAGCCCGCGCAGGAGCCCAACGGCCCGCAGGAGGGGACGCCGCCCGAGAAGGGAACAGCGGACTGACCTTTCCCGGCGAGAGTCCCGATGCTTCTGTGGATATACCCGATCTGCCCCGCATCGCCCCGCGAGTCGTCCATCTGTCGTCCATCAAGGAGATGGCGATGACAGGCACGAAGACCCCCTTCACCCCCGAGCCGGCTCCGTGCGGGAAGAGGTCCGGCGGTGAACGTTACGTGGACGACGACGGGTACGGCCTCGTCATCCGCGACCAGTTCTTCGACTGCGGCTGCCGCCGGATCCGGCACGAGTACCACGACGGCAGCATCCACATGTCCGCGATCCGCCACGACGGCAAGCGGGTGAGGGACCAGAGCGAACCCGACCACGGGAGCTGACGCGATGATCGACGTGCTCATCGTCGGAGGCGGCGGGGCGGGACTGCGCGCGGCCATCGCCGTCGCCGAGACGGCGCCGGAGCTGACCGTGGCGGTCGTGTCGAAGGTCTACCCGATGCGCAGCCACACGGTCTCGGCCGAGGGCGGCGCCGCCGGCGTGATCGGCGTGGACGACAGCCTCGACGAGCACTGCTACGACACCGTCTCCGGCGGCGACTGGCTCTGCGACCAGGACGCGGTCGAGGCGTTCGTCCGGGAGGCGCCGCGCGAGCTGATCCAGCTCGAACACTGGGGCTGCCCGTGGAGCCGCGAGCCCGACGGCCGGGTCGCCGTCCGCCCGTTCGGCGGCATGAAACGCCTGCGGACCTGGTACGCCGCCGACAAGACCGGCTTCCACCTGCTCCACACCCTGTTCCAGACGACCCTGAAGCACCCCGGGATCAGGCGCTACGACGAGTGGTACGTCACCTCGCTCGTCGTCGACGACGGCCGCGTCCACGGCGTCGTCGCCCTCGACATCCGCACCGGGCGCGTCGAGGCCGTACCCGCCCGGACGGTCGTCCTCGCCACCGGCGGCTGCGGCCGGGCCTTCCCGTTCACGACGAACGCCGCCATCAAGACCGGCGACGGCATGGCCCTGGCCTACCGCGCGGGCGCGCCGCTCAAGGACATGGAGTTCGTCCAGTACCACCCGACCGGCCTGCCGTTCACCGGGATCCTCATCACCGAGGCGGCCCGCGCCGAGGGCGGCTGGCTGCTCAACGGCGACGGCTACCGCTACCTCCAGGACTACGACCTCGGCACCCCCACACCCACGCCGAAGCTGCGCAGCATGGAGCTCGGGCCGCGCGACCGGCTGTCGCAGGCGTTCGTCCACGAGCAGGAGAAGGGCCGCACCATCGACACGCCGTACGGGCCGGTCGTCCACCTCGACCTGCGCCACCTCGGCGCGGCGAAGATCGACGCCCGCATCCCGTTCGTCCGCGAGCTGTGCCGCAGCTACCAGAACCTCGACCCGGCCACCGACCTCATCCCCGTCCGGCCGGTCGTGCACTACATGATGGGCGGCGTCCACACCGACCTCGACGGCGCCACCACGATCGCCGGCCTGTACGCGGCCGGGGAGACCGCCTGCGTGAGCATCAACGGCGCCAACCGGCTCGGCTCCAACTCGCTGCCCGAGATCCTCGTCTTCGGCCGGCGGGCGGGTCTCGCCGCCGCCGCGTTCGCCCGCGCCCACCGGGAGGGCGAACCGCCGGCCGTGCGCAGCCAGGGGGACGACGAGCGGCGGCGGCTGGAACGCGCGCGCGGCGGCTCGGCGGGCGGTGAGCGCATCGCCGGCCTGCGCGAGCGCATGCAGCACACGCTGGAGGGCGCGGCCGGGATCTACCGCACCGGCGACGCGCTGGCCGAGGCCGTGGACACGCTGGCCGACCTGTGCGAGCGCGCCGGGGAGGCGCGGGTCGAGGACACCAGCGCCACCTTCAACACCGAGCTGATCACCCTGCTGGAGCTGCGCGCCATGCTCGACGTGGCGCGGACCATCGTGGCGTGCGCCCTCGGCCGGGAGGAGTCGCGCGGCGCCCACCAGCGCGTCGACTTCCCGGCGAGGGACGACGACGCGTACCTGGCGCACTCGCTGGTGCATCGGGCGCCGGACGGCACCCCGTCGGTCGGCCTGATGCCCGTGACGATCACCCGCTGGCCGCCTGGGGAGAGGGTCTATGGCCGCTGAGACGATCAGGCTGGACGTGGCGCGCTACCGGCCGGAGGAGGACGCCGAGCCGGTCTTCCAGAGCTACGAGGTGCCGCTGCGGCCCGACTGGGCGGTGCTCGACGGCCTCGCCCACATCAAGGACCACCTCGACGGCACGCTGTCGTTCCGGTGGTCGTGCCGGATGGGCATCTGCGGCTCGTGCGGCATGGACGTCGACGGCGAGCCCCGGCTGACGTGCGGCACGTTCCTCACCGAGTACGGCGCGGGCCCGGTGCGGATCGAGCCGCTGAAGGGGTTCCCGGTGATCAGGGACCTGGTCGTGGACATCGACGGGTTCCTTGCCAAGCTGTCGTCGGTGCGGCCGTGGCTCGTCCGGGAGGGCGAGGAGCCGCCGCTGACCGCGGAGTACGCCCAGACGCCCGCGCAGCTCGACGCGTACAAGCAGTACAGCATGTGCATCAACTGCATGCTGTGCTACTCGGCCTGCCCGGTGTACGTGCTCGACCCCGACTTCCTCGGGCCGGCCGCGATCGCGCTGGCGCAGCGCTACAACCTGGACTCGCGCGACATGGACGACCGATTCGACGTGCTCAACCTGGAGGAGGCGGTCTGGGGCTGCACGTTCGTCGGCGACTGCACGCGGGTCTGCCCGAAGCACGTGGACCCGGCCGAGGCGATCCAGCGTTACAAGGTGACGGCCGCGCTGCGGTCGGTCCTGCCGTGGAGCGGGCGGTGACGGCCCGGCCCCTCGCGCGGGGGGACGCGCGGCCGTACCTCCCGCGGCGGGACCGATGGTGGTTCGCGCGCCGGCGGAGCCTAGCCGTCTTCGTGCTGCGCGAGCTGACCAGCGTCCTCGTCGCCTGGACCGTCGCGTACCTGCTGCTGCTCCTCGACGCCGTCGCGGACGGCACGACGGAGCGGTTCGCGGCGCTCGCGGCGCGGCCGTGGATGGTCGGGCTGAACGTGCTGGCGCTGGCGGCGACGGCCTTCCACGCCGTCACGTTCCTCAACCTCGCGCCGAAGGCGACCGTGGTGCGGCTGGACGGCTGGCGGGTGCCCGCCTGGATGATCCAGGGCGGCAACCACACGGCCTGGCTGGCGGTCTCGGCGCTGCTCGCGTACCTGGTACTGCGCTCCTCGTGAGGTGACCATGAGACGGAGGCTCGAACCGTACCTGTGGCTGCTGTTCAGCGGCGGGGGAGTGGTGGCGGCGCTGACGCTGCCGGTGCTCGTCCTGCTGTTCGGGGTGCTCATGCCGCTCGGCGTCGTCGGCTGGCCGTCCGCCGCGCACCTGCGCGCGCTCGTGGACGCCCCCCTCGTACGCGGCGGGCTGGTCGTGGCGCTGACCCTGTGCCTGTTCCACGCCGCGCACCGGATCCGGTTCACCAGTGAGGAACTGCTCGGCCTGCGCCGGTGGGACGCGCTCGTCGCGGTGCTCTGCTACGGGGCGGCCGTCGCCGGAGGGGTGACCGCCATAACGCTCCTATTCTGAAATGTCCTAAATACATCACATTTCAACAACGCCCTTTACGTCCGCTTTACTCACCCTCTAACGTCCGGCATTGCACACCCTATGGCCATGCGCCCGGCGATCCCGGGCAGAGAGGGTTCCTGGTGCCCAGCACGAAACGCCTGTTAACAGCCATGCCTGCGGCAGCCCTGCTCGCCGCCGCGCTCACCGTCCCCGCGACTTCCCAGGCGGCGGCGTCGTCGGCCGAGTACAAGCCGACCGCGGCCGACTACTACATCAACTACGCGCCACCCCGCGACGACCCGGAGCCCGGCGAGCCGCCGTCGCCGAACAACCGGCGCGCCCGCGCCGAGTCCCCGGCGGAAAAGGCCGACCGGAAGTACACCGAGGGCAACCCGGCCGCCGCCCGCGTCCTCGCCGCGCGCGAGCAGCAGGCCATCAAGACGGGCCGAAACCCCGCTGAATTCATCTTCAAGAACGCGAAGCAGACGAAGACCGCCAAGCTTCTCACGCTGCTCGTCGAGTTCAACGAGAACGCCAACGACGACTTCTCCGGCTTCAACCGGCTGCGCACCCCGGACAGCGCCCCGGACGACTGCCTGGTCGAGCCGCCCGGCACCCTGAAGAACGGCCCGCTGCACAACAAGATCCCTGACCCGGCCACGCTGCCGCACCAGGACAACAACTCGTTCTGGGTCAAGGACTTCAGCACCGACCACTTCAACAAGATGCTCTACACCGACAAGGGCATCACCGAGCGCGTCCGCCCCGACCTCAAGGACCCGCGCGACGGCAAGCCCGGCATCGACATCTCCGGCTTCACGATGAAGAAGATGTACGAGGAGATGTCCAAGGGCGCCTACTCCGTCACCGGCTCCGCCGCCGGCTGGATCAAGGCCCCGCACTCCGAGGCGTGGTACGGCGCCGCGGCCTGCGGCGGCGCTCCCCAGGACATGTCGGGCCACCCCGACAACCCGACCGGCGCCGGCCAGCTCGCCATCGACGCGGTCAACGTCCTCGCCCAGACCCAGCCGAGCTTCCCGTGGGCCGACTACGACCTCGAGGACGTCTCCGACGCCGACGGCGACGGCAACTACGCCGAGCCCGACGGCGTGATCGACCACCTCGTCCTCGTCCACGCCGGCAAGGACAAGTCCGCCGACGGCGGCGCCGAGGGCACGTACGCCATCTGGGCCCACTCCAGCGCGGTCGCCGGCGGCTACAAGGTGCCCGGCACCGACAAGAAGATCTCCAACTACATCGTGCAGCCCGAGGACTCCGGCGTCGGCGTCTTCGCCCACGAGTACGGCCACGACCTCGGCCTGCCCGACCTGTACGACACCAGCGGCGCCGCCAGCTCCGCCGTCGACTTCTGGGACCTCATGTCCAGCGGCTCCCACTCCGGGCCGATCTTCCAGTCGATGCCCAGCCACATGGGCCTCTGGGACAAGTGGGTGCTCGGCTGGGCCAACCCGAAGGTGTTCCAGCCGGGCGACGCCGCCAAGCTCGTGACCGTCGGCCAGTCGTCGCGCACGCCCAAGCTCACCCAGGACGGCATCCGCGTCAACCTCGCCTCCGAGCCGCTGAAGATGATCGACCCGCACAGCGGCGCCAACGCGTGGTGGTCCGGCATGGACCAGGAATGGGCCAACGTCTCCCTCTCCCGCGACGTGCCCGTGCCCGCCGGCACCGACGTCCGCTTCTGGATGTGGAACAACTACGAGATCGAGGAGGACTGGGACTTCGGCTTCGTCGAGGTGTCCACCGACGGCGGCCAGACCTGGGCGCAGCAGAAGGTGTACGACGAGGCGGGCAACGAGGTCACCACCCCCGACGGCTACCCCGACCCCAACAAGAACCTCAAGACCTTCGGTGACAAGAAGTACGGCCTCACCGGCAACACCAACGGCTGGCGGCACGACTACGTCAACCTCACGCCGTTCGCCGGCACGAGCGTCAAGCTCCGCCTGAACTACAACAGCGACGCGGCCTACACCCCGCGCGGCTGGCACGCCGACGACTTCCAGCTCACCAACGGCGGCACCGCCGTGTGGAGCGACGACGTCGAGAACGGCGCCAACGGCTGGAAGGCGACCGGCGGCACCCACACCAACACCAGCGGCCAGGGCTGGACCATCAACAACGGCTCCCGCGAGATCTCCCGCTTCTACCTCGCCGAGTGGCGCAACTTCGACGGCTTCGACAAGGGCCTACAGTTCGCCTACGACAGCACGTACTCGCGGGACGGCGCCTGGAAGGTGCAGAAGGTCAAGTACAACGCGCCCGGCCTGCTCGTCTGGTACCGCGACTCGACCTTCACCAACAACTCGATCGGCAACAACCTCCAGCTGCCGCCGAGCATCGGCTCCAAGGGCAGCCTGCTCGTGGTCGACTCCCACTACGACCCGCTGCGCCGCACCGGCACGGCGGCCGCCAAGGACCCGACCCGGCACAAGAACATGGAGGGCCGCTCGCAGTCGTCCAACGCCGCCTTCTCCTTCGGCAAGACGTACCCGTTCAAGGAGTGCCTGGAGGCCGCCGACGAGCCGTTCAGCGAGTACTGCACGGACGTCCCCGCGCTGAACGGCGTGCCGAACTTCACCGACGCCAAGACCTGGTACCCGGGCTTCGAGGTGCAGGACGGCAGCCTCTACTACCGCGACTTCGACGCCTCGACGGTGGTGCCCTCCAAGGGCGACCAGCCGTACAGCACCCGCGTCGTGCACCTCGACGGCACCCCCGCCACCGAGCTGTACGGCACGGACCTCGGCAACGGCCACAAGCTCGGCACCGGCAACCCCGGCGACGAGGGCAAGGCCCTGGGCGTCCAGTTCAAGCTGGTCTCCCCGCTGCCGGGCAACCTGGGCGCCATCGTGCAGGTGATCCCGCCCAGGAAGTGATCTCCACGATCTCCACGCGCTGATCCGTAGGGCCGCCGGGGCACACCCCGGCGGCCCTACGATTGGGCACTATGAGCGAACTGCGCACCAAGGCCGAGCACACCGAGGCGATCCGCAAGGACCGCCGCGTGGCAGTGGTGATCAACACTCGCTCGCGCCGCGGCCGGCGCCACTACGTCGAGGTGATCGAGCAGCTCCACGACCTCGGATTCGAGCCGCTGGCCGAGATCGGCGTCTACAACCCCAAGCGGCTGCGCGAACTCCTCGACACCGCCCTCGCCACCCGCCCCGACCTGCTCATCGTCGGCGGCGGCGACGGCACGCTGTCCTCCGCCGTCCGCCACGTCGCCCACCGCGACGTCGCGCTCGGCGTGCTCCCGCTCGGCACCACCAACAACTTCGCCCGCAGCCTCGGCCTGCCGCTCGACCTCGCGGGCGCGATCCGGGTGTTCGAGACGGGCAAGGTCGCCGACATCGACCTCGGCATGGCCGACGACCGGCCGTTCGCCAACCTCGCCAGCTTCGGCGTGTCGGTCGAGGTGGCCGGCAAGGTCAAGCCCTGGCTCAAGCGCGTCCTCGGCCGCCCCGCCTACCCGCTCACGGCTCTCACGATCCTGCCCGGCCACCGGTCGTTCCGGGCGTACATCACGGTCGACGGCAAGCGGCACGAACTGCTCACCCACCAGCTCAACATCGCCAACGGCCGCTTCCACGGCGGCTGGCAGGTCGCCAAGGACATCAGCATCGACAACGGCATGCTCGTGGCCTACCAGCTCGGCTCCGGCAAGAAGCTGCGCCTGCTCGCGGAGACGCTGGGGCGCGCCACCACGGGCCGCTGGCGCAGCCTCGCCGGCGGGCCGTTCGTGGTGGGGCGCGAGATGCTGCTGGAGACGGACCCGCCGATGGCGGCGGACGTGGACGGCGAGGTACGACTGCGCACGCCGATCCGGCTGCGGGTGGTGCCGAACGGGGTGAGAGTCATGGTCCCGTCCTCCTTCGAGGACCGCTGACTCCATCGCGCTCGGGGCGTGACGAGGCTCCGAAGCGCAGGTGGCCTCGCGGTGCACACGCAACCTAGGGGAGCGGCGTTTCGCCGACCGCGGCGAGCAACTGGATCGGAAACTCCGGATCGGCTTGGCCGACAGCGAGCGCCACCCATCGGCCGGCATCCGGTCGCCGCCAGGCGAGCATCCTGCCGCTGAGCTGACAAAGCTCGCTCATCGGCTCGGGAGCCGGGTTCTCGCTCTCCAGAAAAGGCCACAGGTCGATCACCTCGGGCTCGCCCCAGCGCGCCGTCAGAGCGGTCGACACGGCGTGGAGGGCGGCGTCGATCTCTTCCTCGGCCGCCTCGACGACATCCTCGCTACGGTCGTCCCAGAAGTCCCGGCTGGCCTTCAGGACGCACAGGTGATAGCCCGGCCCGCTGGAGCGATGCCCCTCCCACACGCCCTTCACCGGAACCTCTTGTTCTTCCTCCTCCGGGAAGGGGCGGCCCAGCAGGCCGTCGACGACGACAAGTCGATCTTCCGCAGTCATGCCAAGAGGCTAGTGGGCACGCAGACGCCGCATCCTGCCACCACCAGGTGATGCGGTGGGCCGGGTGGTCGCGGTGTCGCCGCAAGTCGCGGGTGGCGCCGCGCTCGAACGCGACCGTGACGCCGGAGTCGTGCTGGGTCAGCGCGCTGATGGAGTCGTCGAACACGTACGCCACGTCGCCGGCGGTGAGGCGGTGCAGGATCCGGGGCTCGGCGGTTCCGTGCCGCTCGCGCTGCTGACCGGTCTGATGCTGCAGTGGCTGGTGGACCCGGACCACGCGCCCACCGGAGCAGACGTGATCGCCGAGCTCCGATCGCTCCGTCACCTGCGACGTGCCCGTGCGGGGCCCCTCGGGCATCGCGCGTGATCGCGGCCCCGGCGGCCGGTCGGTAGAGTGCCGATCGATGAACCCCGACCCTGCACGCCGGCGACCCGGAGCCTCCGGACCTGCTCGAACTGCTCTCCGGGCACGTCGAGGTCGTCGCCCGGCGAGCCGGCCTCGCCTGAACGGTGAAGCCGGTGAGCGGCTAGCGCAGGGAGATGTGCAGGGCCTCGCCCAGCCGCCGGTACCCGACCCGCTGGTAAACCCGGGCGGCTCCCTCGTCGGCCGGGGTGAGGAACGGCGTCGTCACCCCGGCGTCGGCCCCCTCGCGGGTCAGCAGCGCCGTGACCGCGCCCGCGATGCCGCGCCGCCGGTGCGAGGCCAGGACCGCGATGCCCGCCACCTCGGCCACGCCCTCGTGCGGGCCGCCGAGCTGGCCGGCGCCCACGACGTCGCCGGTCGCGGCGTCCGCGGCGGCGGCCACGAGCCCGCCCCGGTCGAGGACCCGGCGCAGGCGCGCCACGTCGTGCTCGGTGGCCTCCGCCGCCTGGAACGCCTCGTTCATCACTCGTGCCACCTGCCAGAGGCCGGCGTCGTCCGTCACCAGCCGGACCCGTACGGCGGCGTCCACGGTCGCGTCGACGACCTCGTCCGGCGGGCACACCAGCAGCGGGTAGCGGTCCTCGGGGGTGAAGCCGGCCGCGAGCAGCGCCTCCTCGACCTTCGGGGCGGCCTGGGGCACGTACTCCAGGCGCGGGGTGCGGGCGCGCTCGCGGAACGCCGCCACCAGGGCGGCGACCTCGTCCGGCGTGGGCGCGGCGTCGTCGTCCGGGATGGCGTAGTTGAAGGGGAGCGCGTCGTCGTGCTCGTCGAACCTGATCACGAACGGCCCGGTCCGGTGGGCGCGCGGCCCCGCGGCCGACCTGAGGTAAGCGTGCACAGCGGTGTCGAGCACGTGAGGTCCTTCCGTCCATAGATCGTGACCACGCGGAGCCTCTGAGACGTCCGCGTAACGGGACGCCGGGAACGCGGCGCCGTGAGAGGAGCGCGAGCGCCCCGGAATGCGTCGTCAGGAGGCGCCGTCCGACGGCCGCCCTCCGAGCGCCGCCGTCGGAGTATAGAGCGGCTGAGGGGGGATCAGCGGGGACGGGTGATCGTGGCGGGAGGACGTCCGCCGGGAGCGGCCGGCAGAGGGTACGTGACGCCGGTGAGGCGTTCGGACAGCCGCCACAGCCGCTCGGCCGTGACCACGTCGCGGATGGCGCGCTCGCGGGTGCGGTACGTGGGCTCGCCGCGCAGTTGCAGGAACCCGTCGGGGACGATGTACCGGCCTCCGGGCAGATCGGGGACCGTGGCCGCGAACAGGGAGGTCTTGGCCCCCTCCGGCGTGGGGCGGAAGGCCGCGCGCACGAGCAGGCCCGTCAGGGTCGCGTACAGCCTGCCTCTGGCGCTGTTGGCGCCGCCGGTGAGCACGTTGGTGCGCGTCAGCCCCGGAGCCACGGCCATGCTGCGGAGCGTCAGCCCGGCGGTGTCGGCCCGGCGCTGCAGCTCCATCGCGAAGTAGAGGTTGGCCCGTTTCGCCTGCACGTAGGCGAACGCCGTGCGGTAGCGGCGCTCGGCGTTGAGGTTGCCGAGGTCGAAGCGGGCGAAGCGCTGTCCCTCGCTGCTGACCGTGACCACGCGCGGGCCGGGCGCGGCGAGCAGGTGGGGCAGGAGCAGGCCGGTCAGGGCGAACGTGCCGAGGTGGTTGACCCCGAACTGCGACTCGAACCCGTCCTCGGTCAGGGCGAACGGCACCATGGCGACGCCGGCGTTGTTCACGAGCAGGTCGAGCCGGTCGTGGTCCCAGCCGGCCGCGAACTCCCGGATGGAGGCCAGGCTGGCCAGGTCCACGCGGCGCATCTCCAGGCGCGCGCCCGGCGCCTCGCCCCGCATGCGGTCGAGCGCGGCCCGGCCGCGTCCGGGGTCGCGGCAGGCCAGCACGACGTGGGCGCCGCGCCGCGCCAGCTCGCGGGCCGTGACGTAGCCGATGCCGCTGTTCGCGCCGGTCACCACCGCCACTCGGCCGGACTGGTCGGTTATGTCGTCGAAGGTCCACGGGGGACGTGGGGGAGGGGTACGCATGACTGCCACCTGGGGGAACGCAGGGAAACCGGTATCGCAACTTGAAGTTGCGATAGATTCATCCTGCCCATCGCCGGCCCGCATCGCAACTTGGAGTTGCAATGGATTCTCTCCGCCCCACCGCCCGCCCGGTCGGCCGCGGCGCCAAGGTGCGTGCGGCGGTCCACGCCGCCACGCTCGCCGAGCTCGTGGACAAGGGGTACGCCGCGCTGACCGTCGAAGGCGTCGCCCAGCGGGCCGGGGTCCACAAGACCACGGTGTACCGGCGCTGGAAGGACCGCGAGAGCCTGCTCGTCGACGCCCTCGCCGAGCACATGGCGACGGACGTCCCCGTCCCCGACACCGGGGCGGTCGAGGACGACCTGCGGGCGCTGGCCCGTTCGCTGGTCCAGTCGTACACCAGCCCGACCGGGCGGGCCGTCCTCGCCGCGATGTTCACCGGGGCGGCCCGCCTGCCGGAGATCGCCGCCGCCGGGGGGCACGTCTTCCGCGACCGGTTGACCAGGGCCGAGCCTGTGGTGAGTCGGGCCGTCGAGCGGGGCGAGCTGCCCGCGGGCACCGATCCGGCCGAGCTCCTCAAGACCCTGGCGGCGCCGGTCTACCTGCGGCTGCTCGTCACCGGTGACCCGGTGGACGAGACGACCGCCGACCAGGCCGCGCGGGTCGCGCTCGCCGCCGCGCGCGCCGGCGCGTTCGTGCCGCCCGACGCCGCAGGGCCGGTCGTGGCATGATCGGCGGTGTGGGTGAGCCGGTGGTGATCGTGGAGTACGACCCGGCGTGGCCGGAGGAGTTCGCGCGGCTGGGCGCCCGCCTGCGCGGCGCGCTGGGCGACGTGGCGGCGCGGATCGACCACATCGGCTCCACGGCCGTGCCCGCTCTCGCGGCCAAACCGGTGATCGACGTCCAGGTCTCGGTACGCTCGTTCGAGCCGCTGGACGCCTACCGGGCGCCGCTGGAGGAGCTCGGCTTCGTGTTCCGGGCCGGCAACCCCGAGCGGACGAAGCGGTACTTCCGCGAGCCGCCGGGCTCGCGCCGCGTCCACGTGCACGTACGGCTGCTGGGCAGTTTCTCCCAGCAGCTCGCGCTGCTGTTCCGCGACCACCTGCGGTGCCATCCGGCGGCGGCCGCCGAGTACGCGGAGGTGAAGCGGCGGTGCGCGGCGCGGGCCGGGGACGACCGGGCCGCGTACGTCGAGGCGAAGGACCCGTTCGTGTGGGAGATCGTGCGCCGGGCCGACGCCTGGGCCCAGCGCACGGGCTGGGTCCCCGGCCCCAGCGACGCCTGACCGCGGACAGCCCCCTGGCCGTAAGCGAGTGCTTATCTCGCGCTCGGGGCCGAGTTGTACAGTGAAATCATGAACCCTCCCGGATCGTGGTGCGAGCGGCCCAAGCCGCAGGCTCCTTCGTGCGAGCTCCCGTCCCCGTGGAGCGAGCCGAAGCGCCCGGCCGACTGGTGCGAGGTTCCGAAGTCGCCGGTCGTGTCCCTCCTCGGCCGCATTCTGCGGACCGCGGCGAAGCGCTGACGGTCTGAAAGGCCGCCGGCCGGGCGCCGGCGGCCTGCTGGGACGGCGGGGCCGCCGTCGATCGTCCGCGGCCCCGCGATGAGGTGTGCCGTCATCCGGGGTGTGGCGCCAGGCCCGTGATAGAAGGGCGATTCGGTGGGTAGGCGCCTTCCTCGTCAGAGGAGGCGACGACGTGAACGACACCCACAGACTGGTCAACGACCTGTCCGACCAGGTCACCCGGCTCGTCAAGGACGAGCTGCGGCTGGCCCGGCTGGAACTGGCCGAGAAGGGCAGGCGCGCGGGGTTCGGCGCGGGTCTGTTCGGCGCCGCGGGCATGCTCGCGTTCCTCGGCGGCGCGGCACTGGTCGCCGCGGTCGCGCTGCTCCTGGCGCTGGTCATGCCGGCATGGGCGGCCACCGCGGTCGTGGCGGGCGCGCTGTTCGTCATCGCGGCCGTCGTCGGCCTGATCGGCAGGAAACAGGTGGAACGGGCCACGCCTCCGGTGCCCAGCGAGGCCATCGAGAGCGTGAAGACCGACATCGACGTGGTCAAGGGGAAGGTGCGGCGATGAGCGAGACGGATCCCGGATACAGCGAGCAGCACGCCGGGAACGTCGGCGCCCACAGGACGACCGTGGGCATGCCGACCGACGAGGAGTCGATCAACGTGCCCCAGACCCGGGAGGGCGCGGCCGAGAACGCGCTCAAGGCCGAGGCGGACCGGGCGGAGCACGAGACGTTCGATCCCGAGCCTCTGGTGCGGGACGAGCGCACGGCGGCCGTGGAGGAACGCGAGGGCGAGGCCCGTTCCCAGGGCCCCCAGCAGGTGACGGCCGAGGCCAGGCACGGGACCGGGCCGGGCGCGAGCACGGCCGCGGACACGACCCCGGCGGCCGGCCACGCGCGTGAGGCGCGGCCGGCACGGCATGGACAGGGTGGCGAGGACGACGAGGAGGATCAATTGCGCAAGCGCATCGAGGAGACCCGCGGGCAGCTGGGTCACACTGTGGCGGAGCTGGCACACAAGGCCGACGTGAAGCAACGCGCCGGTGAGATGGCCGGCAGCGCCAAGGTCAAGGCCGGCGAGATGGCCGGCACGGTGACGCACAAGGCCGGTGAGGTCGCGGACACGGTCACGCACAAGGCCGGTGAGGTCGCGGACACGGTCACGCACAAGGCCGGTGAGATGGCGGGCACGGTCACGGACAAGGTCCGGGAGGTGACGCCCGAGCAGGTCAAGGACATGGCCGACAAGGCCGCCCAGCAGGCCCGCAGGCGTCCCGCGCTGCTCGTGCTGGCCGCGGCGGGCACTGTGGCCGTGTTCGTGCTGCGCCGCGCCATGAGGCGCACCCGGCGCAGGTGAGCGCCCGGGAACACGAGGCCCGTCGGCCGGGCGGCTCCGGACAGGGCACCCGGCCGGCGGGAGTCTCCGGGCAGGCAACGGGGACGGGCGCGCCCGAGCGCCCGACCGACTTTCCGCGCAGGGCGTGGTGGAGCGTGCTGAAGCGCACGTTCATCGAGTTCAATGACGACAACGTCCAGGACCTCGCCGCCGCGCTCACCTACTACGCGGTGCTGTCGATCTTCCCGGCGATGATCGTGCTGGTGTCGCTGTTCGGGCTGCTCGGCCGGGACGACACGGCGGTGATCGTCGGCCACCTGGCGGTGCTGGCCCCCGCGGAGGTACGCGACCTGCTCCAGCAGGGAGTCGCGGGAGTGCAGCGGGTCGGGTCGGCGAGCGTGTTCGCCCTCGTCGGCCTGGCCGTCGCCCTGTGGTCGGCCTCCGGGTACATCGCGGCCTTCATCCGGGCCTGCAACGCCATCTACGACATCGAGGAGGGCCGGCCGTTCTGGAAGACGACCCCGCTGCGGATCGGCCTCACCGTCCTCGTGACCGTGCTGCTCGCGGCCGGCGCGATCGCGGTGACGCTGACCGGCCGCCTCGCCGACCTGATGGGCCGGGTGCTCGGACTGGGCTCCGCGGTGGTGACCACCTGGAACATCGTGAAGTGGCCCGTCCTGGCGCTGGTCGCCGCCGGTCTGATCATGGTGCTCTACTGGGCGGCGCCCAACGTGCGCCAGCCGGGCGTGCGCTGGATCAGCCCGGGTGGGCTGCTCGCGGTCGTCCTCTGGGTGATCGTCTCGGGCGGGTTCGCCCTGTACGCGAGCCACTTCGGCTCCTACAACAAGACGTACGGCACGCTCGCCGCGGTCGTGGTGTTCCTCATCTGGCTGTGGCTGTCGAACATGGCTCTCCTGTTCGGCGCGGAGCTCGACGCCGAGCTGATGAGGGAGCGCGCCATCGCCGAGGGAAGTCCCGCGGAACGCGAGCCGTACGCCGAGCCGCGGGACGAGCCGAAGCCCGATAATCTGCCTGAGTGAGGGGTCGGCGAGCAGGCATCGCGTCCGTGCTGCTGATCGCCGCCGTCGCCGCCGGGTGCGGCGGCGGGGCGGCGGTCAGCGATCTCGGTGTGGTCGTCAAGGGCGCCAAGGGCGCCACCGTCCCGGTCGAGCTGCGCTCCGGCCAGCGGTTCTCGCTGGCGGTGCCCGACGACCGGTCCGCGGACGACGACTGGACCCTGGAGGCGCTGCCCGACGCTCACGTCGCCTCGTACATCAGCAAGGAGGCCCGGCGCGAGGACTCCCAGGCCGTCACCTACTTCGTCTTCAACGCCAAGCGGCCCGGCACCACCACCATCAGGCTGTACGACTGCTGGCGCTGCGGCGGCGCGACGACGCCCCCGACCGAGGAGAGCCGCCTGCGGTCCGGCGAGGCGATCTTCAATCTGAGCGTGTCCCCCCGCTGAGCCCGGGTCGGGGAAGCAGTCCATGATCCGTTCTTGATCAAAACGATTCGGGTCAGGCAGGCTGCGGGCATGGACTACGGCAGGGACTTCGTACGGGTGCGCGCCGCGGCGGACGGCGCCGAGACGATCTCGTGGTGGACCGGCGACGTGTACGGCTGGCGGCACGACGACGGCCCGCACCACCTGTTCGGCTTCGAGGGACTCAACGTGGCCCGCGCCGAGCGCGACGACAGCGGCTGGCGGCTGCTGACCCGCGAGATCGCCGCCTACCTCGACCCGGCCACCCGGGAGGTCCTCACCACCTGGGACAACCCGTTCACCGGCGAGGCCGTCGAGGTGATGCACGTCTTCAACGACCCGGTCAACCAGCCCCTCGGCGACCGGGCCGTGCCGTTCACCCGGGTCGGCGACCAGGTGGTGCACCACGTGGACGTGCGCCTGGCCTACCCGTCACCGCTGCCGGTCGCCGACTTCCCCGGCCACTCGGCGGGCGACACGTACCGGGCGATGGAGCTGTTCCAGTTCTTCTCCCGCGCCGCCGACCTGGACGCGGGCGCGCCCGACGTGCCGAGCCACTTCTCCTGGTGCCGGGTGTCGCCGTGGCTGCCGTGGATGGCGATGGGGCAGCGGGAGGGGGCGCTCGTCTACCACTGCCGGGGCGGCAAGGTGGCCGAGGTGCCCGAGTGGCTGGCCGGCTTCGCCGGGGAGCGGTTCCTGCGCGCCCCCGAGACCTGGACGGCGCCGAACATGACGAGCTGGACCGCCTTCCGCGACCGCGCACGTCAGGAGGGCCGGGCGGGCGGGTAGGGTCGGCCGGTGAGCACCGACCTGTTCTGCGAGATTCTCGCCGGGGAGCGGCCCGCGTTCGTCGTGCACTCCGACGAGGTGGCCCTCTCCTTCCTCGACGTGCGGCCGGTGTTCAAGGGCCACGTGCTGGTGGTGCCCCGGCGGCACGTCGAGACGCTCGCCGACCTGCCCGCGGCCGACGTGGGACCGTTCTTCGAACGGGTCCAGGCCGTGGCCCGCGCCGTGGAGGAGGCCATGGAGGCCGCCGGCACGTTCGTGGCGATGAACAACCACGTCAGCCAGAGCGTGCCGCACCTGCACGTCCACGTGGTCCCGCGCAACCGCAAGGACGGCCTGCGCGGCTTCTTCTGGCCGCGCACGACGTACGACTCCGACGACGAGGCCCGCTCGTACGCCGCCGCCATCGCCAAGGCCCTCGCCCGCGACTAGGGACAACCCCAGGCCGCCTCCGGTCGCCCGCCCCCGGGCCCGCAGGACCGAAGACCGGAGAGTCGGAGGGCTGGAGCCGCCGAGTAGGCTCGCGCGGTGTGGAGTACCTCGTCGGCGTCGCCGTGGTGGCCGGGCTCGTGGGCGTGCCCGCGCTCGTCCTGTGGCGGGTCATGCGCGGCCGCCGGGAGCTGGGCACCGGCCCGGCCGAGCGGGCCACGTTCGAGACGCTGCACACCGCCTCCCTCGCCGGCCCCCCGCTGCGGGCCGGGCTGACCGCCGACGGCGCCGAGCGCGCCTCGCGGCACCTGCGCGCGCTGCTCGGCTCCTCCGCGCTGGCCGTCACCGACGGCGAGCGGCTGCTCGTGTACGACGGCGCGGGAGAGCACCACGCCGGGCAGGCGTTCGAGCAGGCGCGGGCGACGCTGAAGGACGGCCGGACCCAGGTGCTGGCCGTCGACTGCGACCTGCTGGAGTGCCCCGTCCGGCACGCCGTGGTCGTGCCGCTCACCACCGACGACCGGGTCGTCGGCACGCTGGCCGCCTACGGCCCGCACGCCTCGGCGGGCCTGGTCAAGGCCGCCCAGGAGGTCGCCGGCTGGGTCGACTCGCAGCTCGAGCTGGCCGAGCTGGACCGCTCGCGCACGCTGCTCATGGAGGCCGAGGTGCGGGCGCTGCGCGCGCAGATCTCGCCGCACTTCATCTACAACTCGCTGACCACCATCGCCTCGTTCGTCCGCACCGACCCCGAGCGGGCGCGCGAGCTGCTGCTGGAGTTCGCCGACTTCACCCGTTACTCCTTCCGGCGGCACGGCGAGTTCACCACGCTGGCCGAGGAGCTGCGCTCGATCGACCGCTACCTCACCCTCGAACGCGCCCGGTTCGGCGACCAGCTCCAGGTGACGCTGCGCATCGCCCCCGAGGTGCTGCCCGTGGCCGTGCCGTTCCTGTGCCTGCAGCCGCTCGTCGAGAACGCCGTCCGCCACGGCCTGGAGAGCCGCAACGGCGTCGGCCGCATCACCATCGTGGCCGAGGACGGCGGCGCGGAGTGCCGCATCAGCGTCGAGGACGACGGGCTCGGCATGGAACCCGACCGGCTGCGCCGCATCCTCGCCGGTGAGATCGCCCCGTCGGGCGGTGTGGGGCTGGCCAACGTGGACGAGCGGCTGCGTCAGGTGTACGGGGACGAGTACGGGCTCGTCGTGGAGACCGGGGCGGGAGCGGGCACGAAGGTCAACGTGAGGTTGCCGAAGTATCACCCGGGCGTCTCGGCCCGTTGACCGCGCCGCTGGATGTCGGTTTCATCCATGTCTATGGCGCAACTCAGGGTTCTCGCGGTCGACGACGAGCTGCCCGCGCTGGAGGACCTGTCGTACCTGCTGCGCGCCGACCCGCGCATCGGGGAGGTGGCGACCGCCCGTGACGGCGCCGCGGCCCTGCGGCTGCTGGACCGTGCCATCGCCGAGGGCCGGCCGATCGACGCGGTGTTCCTCGACATCCGGATGCGCGGGCTCGACGGCGTCGTGCTGGGACGGTTGCTGTCGCGCTTCGCGAACCCGCCGCGCGTGGTGTTCGTCACCGCTTACGAGGAGCACGCCATCGAGGCGTTCGAGATCAAGGCGGAGGACTACCTGCTCAAGCCGGTGCGCCCCGAGCGGCTGGCCGAGGCGATCCGGCGGGTCGCGGTCTCGGCGGACGTGCCGGTCGAGGGCGGCGAGTCCGACACCATCCCGGTCGAGCTGGGCGGTGTGACCCGGTTCGTCTCCAGCGCCGACGTCGTCTACGTGGAGGCGCACGGCGACTACGCCCGCCTGCACACGCCCAACGGCAGCCACCTGGTGCGCATCCCGCTGGCCACGCTGGAGGAGCGCTGGGCCTCGGCCGGGTTCGTCCGCGTGCACCGCAGCCACCTGGTGGCGGTCAAGCACATCGAGGAGCTGCACATCGACTCCGGCCGCTGCACGGTCCGGGTGGGGGAGACGGAGATCCCGGTCAGCCGCCGCCACACGCGAGAGCTGCGCGACCTGCTCGTCCGCCGCGCCCGCAGAGGACGCCCCGAATGAGCCGCGATCCCGAGGCGCCGCGCCCCGCCCGCCGGGGCGAGCATCCGCGGCGGGTGGCCGTGACCAGCCCGCGGACCGCCGCCGCGCGCCGTCCCCGCTACCCGGCCACCCGGGAGATCGACGAGCAGACCCACCTCGGCGAGGTCTACATGCGCTCCCTGCTGCGCACCCAGTTCCGGCTGGCGATGTTCGTCTGCACGGTGCTGGGCTGCGTGGTGTGCGGCCTGCCGCTGCTGTTCCTGCTGATCCCGCGGCTGCGCGAGGCCGAACTGCTCGGCGTCCCCCTGCCGTGGGCGGTGCTCGCCGGCCTCATCTACCCGGCGTTCGTGATCGGCGCCTGGCTGTACGTGCGCCAGGCCGAGCGCAACGAGCGCCACTTCGCCGACCTGGTCGAACGCCCGTGAGCCTCACCGCCGTCCTTGTCGTCGTCGTGGCGGCGGTGCTCATCGGCGCGTTCGGCATCCGCGTCTCGCGCACCACCTCCGACTTCTACGTCGCCTCCCGCACGGTCAGCCCGCTCTGGAACGCCTCCGCCATCGGCGGAGAGTACCTGTCGGCCGCCTCCTTCCTGGGCGTGGCCGGGCTGATCCTGTCGTTCGGCGCCGACATGCTGTGGCTGCCGGTGGGCTGGACGGGCGGCTATCTCGTGCTGCTCGTGCTGGTGTCGGCCCCGCTGCGCCGATCCGGGGCGTACACGCTGCCGGACTTCGCCGAGGCGCGGCTGGAGTCGATGGCGGTGCGCCGCGCCGCGAGCGTGCTCGTCGTGCTCATCGGCTGGCTGTACCTGATGCCGCAGTTCCAGAGCGCGGGCCTGGTGCTGAGGGAGATCACCGGGGCGCCGCGGTGGGCGGGCGGGATGCTCGTGGCGGTGGTCGTCGCGGTCAACGTGCTGTCCGGCGGCATGCGGTCGATCACCTTCGTGCAGGCGTTCCAGTACTGGCTGAAGCTGACGGCGCTGGCCGTGCCGCTGGTGTTCCTGCTCATGGCCTGGCGTTCCGGCGGCGCGCCGGGGCTGAGCCCGCAGGACGCCGCCACCTGGCAGGTGCCGCTGGCCGGCGGCAAGGAGTACGCGCTGTACTCGACGTACTCGCTGATCCTGGCCACCTTCCTCGGCACCATGGGCCTGCCGCACGTGCTCGTGCGCTTCTACACCAACCCCGACGGGCGGGCCGCCCGCCGCACCACGCTCGTCGTGCTGTCGCTGCTCGGCGCCTTCTACCTGCTGCCCGCCCTGTACGGCTGGCTCGGCCGGCTGTACGCGCCCGACCTCGTCCGCACCGACGCCGTCGTCCTCACCCTGCCGGGCCGGATGGTCGGCGGCACGCTCGGCGAGCTGCTGACCGCGCTCGTCACGGCCGGGGCGTTCGCCGCGTTCCTGTCCACCTCGTCCGGGCTGACCGTGTCGGTGGCCGGGGTCATCGCGCAGGACCTGCTCAAGGGCGGGGTGCGCTCGTTCCGGATCGCGACGCTCATGGCGGTCGCCGTGCCCCTCGGGCTGGCGCTCCAGGCACGGGCGCTGCCGGTGGCGGACGTGGTGGGGCTGGCGTTCGCGGTGGCCGCGTCGTCGTTCTGCCCGCTGCTGGTCCTCGGCATCTGGTGGCGGCGGCTCAGCACCACGGGCGCGCTCGCCGGCTTGTTCGTGGGCGGCGGGCTGGCCTGCGCGGCGGTGCTCGTCACGATCGTCGGCGGTCCGTACGAGGGGCCCGCGAACGCGCTGCTCGCCCAGCCGGCGGCGTGGACGGTGCCGATCGCGTTCGTGGTGATGGTGGCCGTGTCGTTCCTCACGCCGCACCGGGTGCCGCCGGGGGTGGCCCGGACCATGGTGCGCCTGCACACGCCCGAGGACCTCAACCTGGACCGCGGCGACTGGCGGCCACGCTCCTCCTGACCCGCTTCGCCGACGGCACCGCGCGATCGGGAATGCGCGGCGGGGGCCGGGTGTTGTGGCGGGCAACCGATTGAAGTTTCAATCAAATGGAGGTGGGTCATGCCCGCCATCACCGCCGACACCCTGACACTGCCCCGCGTGGCCGTACCCGATCCGGCCGTCGTCGGACGGCGGCCCGTGAGGTCCGTCACGACCGCGCCCAGCGGGTTCGAGGGCGAGGGCTTCCCGGTGCGCCGGGCGTTCGCCGGCGTGCCCCAGTCCCTGCTGGACCCGTTCATCCACATGGACCAGATGGGCGAGGTCGAGTACGCCCCCGGAGAGCCCCGGGGCACCGCCTGGCACCCGCACCGCGGCTTCGAGACCGTCACCTACATCATCGACGGCGTCTTCGAGCACCAGGACACCAACGGCGGCGGCGGCACGATCACCGACGGCGACACCCAATGGATGACCGCCGGATCGGGACTGCTGCACATCGAGAAGCCCCCGGAGCACCTCGTGGTCTCGGGCGGGCTGTTCCACGGCGTCCAGCTCTGGGTCAACCTGCCCCGCGCCCACAAGTTCCACCTGCCCCGCTACCAGGACATCCGCGGACGCCAGGCGGCGCTGCTCGCCTCGTCCGACGGCGGCGCGCTGCTTCGCGTGATCGCCGGCGAGCTGGACGGGCACGCCGGTCCGGGCGTCACGTTCACCCCGATCACGATGGTCCACGCCACCGTGAGCCCCGGCGCGCGGCTGGAGCTGCCGTGGAACCCCGGGTTCAACGCCCTCGCGTACGTGCTGGCGGGGCAGGGCTTCGCCGGGCAGGAACGCCGGCCGGTCCAGAAGGGGCAGCTCGCCGTCTTCGGCCCGGGCGGGGCGCTGACCGTCGAGGCGGGCCAGGCCCAGCCCCAGGCCGAGCCGAACCTGGAGGTGCTGCTGCTCGGCGGGCAGCCCATCCGCGAACCGGTCGTCCACTACGGCCCGTTCGTGATGAACAGCCGCGCCGAGATCATCCAGGCGATGGAGGACTACCAGGCCGGCCGCCTGGGCGTCGTCCCCGCCGACCGCGTTCCGCACGCCGACGGCCCCGTCCCGGGCCGCGGGGGAGAGGAGTGACATGCCGATCGACAAGATCGAGAAGCTGGCCGAGGAGTACGAGCGCGGCCGCCTGTTCTTCGACGCGAAGGACTACATCGGGTCCGCCCGCATCCTGGCCGAGGTGGTGGCGGCGGCGCCGGGCAACCTGGGCGCCCGGTTGCTGCTGGCCCGCGCCTACTACCACTCGGCCCAGCTCGGCCGGGCCGAGGCCCAGCTCCGGCTGATCCTGGAGCGCGACCCGGCCGAGGAGTACGCGTGCCTGCTGCTCGGCCGTACGCTGCAGCGGCAGCACCGGCAGAAGGACGCCGAGCCGTACCTGCGCCTCCACGCCGCGATGACCGGCGCGTGAGGCGCGGCAGGCGCAGCAGGAGCGGGCCCCCGCTAGCGGGCGGGCGGGGGCCGCTCTCCGGAGCCGCGGGCGACCAGTTCGACCGGGACCTTGACCCGGCGCGCCGTGCCGGAGGGGCTCAGCAGCAGGTCCACCGCGCTGCGCCCCAGCCGGGTCACGTCGTAGCGCACCACCGTCACCCCCGGGTTGAACACGTCCGCCAGCGCGAAGTCGTCGAACCCCACGTACGCCGGGCGCTCCGGCCGCTCGCGCAGCGCCTGGATGATGCCGATGGCGGCCCGGTTGTTGGTGGCGAAGAACGCCGTGGGCGGGTCGTCCAGCGCCAGCAGCCGCGCCACCTCGTGCCCGGCCCGCCACGGGTCGAAGACGCCCCGCACCACCAGCGACTCGTCCACCTCGGCCCCGGCCTCCCGCAGCGCGGCGCGGTAGCCGCGGGCGCGGTCGTGGACCGAGCTGAACGCCTCGTCGTCGGAGATCAGCGCGATGCGCCGGTGGCCGCGCGCCAGCAGGTGCTCCGTCGCCATCCGCCCGCCGCGCACGTCGTCCAGTAGTACCACGTCGGCCTGCTCCATGCCGCGCGGCACCCGGTCCACGAACACCGTGGTCAGGCCGCCGTGCTCGGCCAGCCAGCCGTGGTCGGCGGCCGAGGGCACGATGATCAGCGAGTCCACCCCCCGGGCGTACATGGACTCCACCAGCATCCGCTCCCGCTCGGGCCGCTCCTCGTACGAGCCGAAGACCACGAGCGCCTCGTGGTCGGCCGCGGACGCCTCGACCGACTTGGCGAGCCGGGAGTAGAACTCGTTGGAGATGTTCTCCATGATCAGGCCGATGGTCAGCATGGTGGCGCCGCGGGCCAGGCGGGCGGCGGCCTCGTTGCGGCGGAAGCCGAGCGCGCTGATGGCCTCCTGCACCCGGCGCTGCAGGACCGGGCTGACGTGCGGCTCCTGGTTGACCACCCGCGACACGGTCTTGAGGCTGACGCCCGCCTGGCGGGCCACGTCCTCCATGGTCGGCTTGCGCGCTGTCATACTGTGCCCCCATGGACGATGAATGGATCTGTGGCAGGCTGGGCGAGGACGAACCGTGGATGCTGGGCGCGGTCAACCCGCCGGTGTTCGAGAACTCGCTGTTCACCTTCGCCAGCGCCGCTGAGCTGGGCGAGGCCATCAGGAACGAGGACGAGCGGTACGTCTACTGGCGCGGCACCAACCCGACCGTGGACCTCGCGCAGCGCAAACTGGCGGCGCTGGAGCGGGCCGAGCGGGCCAAGTGCTTCGCCTCGGGAATGGGCGCCATCTCGGCGACGATCTCGTCGCTGGTGTCGGCGGGCAACCACGTGCTGGTGCTGGGCGCGGTCTACGGACCGACCACCCAGTTCCTGCGTTACCTGGAGAAGTTCGGCGTCACGCATACGCACGTCGACGATCTCGCCAGCTGTGACAGCGCTATCAGAGAGAGCACGCGTCTACTGTACTTCGAGTCGCCCTCCTACATGCGCTACGAGGTCTTCGACATCCCCGCCGTGACGGCCTGGGCGGCGGAGCGCGGCCTGGTGACGGCGATGGACAACACCTGGTCCACCCCGATCTTCCAGAAGCCGCTCACCATGGGCGTCGACCTGGTGATCCACTCGCTGTCGAAGTACGCGGGCGGCCACAGCGACCTCGTCGGCGGCGTGGTGGCCGGGCCGTCGCGACTCATCAGGCCGCTCGCGCTGACCGAGTACCAGCTCTACGGCGCCGCCATGTCGCCGCACGACGCCGCCAAGGTGATCAAGGGGCTGCGCACGCTTCCCGTGCGGATGGCCGCCCACCAGGAGCGCGGGCTGGCCGTGGCGCGCTTCCTGGACGACCATCCGGCCGTGCGGCGCGTCAACCACCCCGGGCTGCCCTCGCATCCGGGCCACGCGCTGGCCGCCCGGCAGATGTCCGGCTTCTCCAGCCTGTTCAGCCTGGAGCTCGACACCGAGTCGCGCGAGGAGGTCGGGGCCTTCATCGACCTGCTGCGGCACTTCCGCGTCGGGGTGTCGTGGGGCGGCTTCGAGAGCCTGGTCAACGCGCCCGCGCTGTCCACCGAGGAGAGCGTGCGGGCCACCATGGGCATCCCGGTAGGGCTCGTCCGGCTGTCGGTGGGCCTGGAGCCGGCCGACACATTGATCAAGGACCTGGGACTGGCGCTGGAGGGGGTCGGTCGCCTAGCGTGACCAACACGCTGACAGCGCTGTCTCACCCTGTGCGGAGGACCGATGAAAACCCCCCTCCTGTCCGCCTCGTCCGCAGCCCTGGCCGCGGCCCTCCTCCTCGCGGGCTGCGGCTCCGGCTCCTCCTCCGGGGAGGTACGGCTGCGCATGATCGAGAGCCTGACCAGCCCCGAGCGGACCAAGCTGATCAAAACCTTGATCGAGGGCTTCGAGAAGGCGAACCCGGGCGTGGAGGTGGAGCTCGTCTCACCCCCGCTGGACAGCGCCGACCAGAAGATCACCCAGATCCTGCAGACGAAGAAGGACCTGGACGTGCTGGAGGTCCGCGACCACACGGCCAAGTCCTTCTCCAACAACGGCTGGCTGGCCGAGTTGCCCACCACGCAGTGGGCCGGCTGGTCCGACCTGACCGAGCTGGCCCAGAAGAAGGCCGTGGAGGTCGGCGGCAAGGCCTACCTCTACCCGTACGGGTTCTACCAGCGCACGCTGTTCTACCGCACCGACTGGGGCCTCACCCAGCCGCCGAAGACCTGGCAGGAGCTGTACGAGGCCGGCAAGAAGATGACCTCCGGCGACCGGTTCGGCTACTCCTTCCGGGGCGGCAAGGGCGGCGCCGACTATGCGGTCCAGATGATCAGCGCGTACAACGGCGAGGCCCTCGACCCGCAGAAGTCGTTCTTCCTCAAGGACAAGCGGACGATCTTCTCGACCCCCGAGGCCGCGCAGGCCCTCGACCTGTACGTGAAGATCTTCAAGGAGGCGTCGCCGCCCGACTCGGTCTCCTGGGGCTACCCCGAGATGGTCCAGGGCTTCACCTCCGGCGTCACCGGCATGCTCATCCAGGACCCGGAGGTCATCAAGACGGTCGAGGAGAGCGCGGTCAAGACGTGGTCCACGGCCCCCATCCCGAAGGGCCCGACGGGCTACGCCTTCCAGCCGGTCGGCTACGCCGGCTGGGGCGTCACCTCCTTCAGCCCGCACCAGAAGGAGGCCGTCAAGCTCGTGCAGTACCTGTCGGAGGCCAAGCAGAGCATCGCCTTCGCCAAGGGCAACTCCCTCATCCCGATCTCCCGGCAGGCGCAGAGCGACCCGCAGTTCTCGCAGGGCGCGTGGAAGGCGTACCTGGAGGCGCAGCAGGACCCGAAGCAGGTCATCACCGTGCGGCCGGTCGACTACCCGGGCTGGAGCCAGTTCATCACCGACTCCGACCGTGACGTCCAGGCGCTCATCACCGGCAAGAAGACCGCCGCCGAGGTGCTGAAGGCGTGGGACGCGTTCTGGGCGGACCAGGCGAAGAAGGTCTCGTGAGCCAGGCCGCCCGTCCCGCCTTCACCGGGCGCAAGGCCAGGTTCGTCGCGCTGTGCCTGCTGCCGGGCGCGGTGTTCGTGCTGCTGTTCACGTACTACCCGATGATCCGCGGCGCGGTCATCGCCTTCCAGCGCTACAACCTCTTCGACATCACCTCGACGCCGTTCGTCGGGCTGGACAACTTCCGGGCGGTGCTGGCGGAGGACCGGTTCTGGACGGCGCTGCGCAACACCGGCACCTGGGTGGCGGTGTCGCTGTTCTTCCAGTTCTTCCTCGGGTTCGGGCTGGCGCTGCTGCTGCGCCGGCACTTCCGGGGCCGCGGGCTCTACCAGGCGTGGGTCTTCTTCCCGTGGGCCATGTCGGGCTTCCTCATCGGGCTGCTGTGGCGGTGGATGTTCAACGGGCAGTTCGGCGTGGTCAACGACCTGCTGCTGAGGACCGGGCTCATCGACGAGCGGATCGGGTTCCTGGCCTCGCCGGGCTGGGCGATGACGTCGGTGATCGTGGCCAACGTCTGGTACGGCGTGACGTTCTTCGCCATCATGATCATGGCGGCGCTCCAGTCGGTGCCGGCCGAGCTGTACGAGGCGGCGTCGGTGGACGGCGCCTCCCGGCTGCGGCAGTTCTGGCACGTGACGCTGCCGCACATCCGCCCGACGCTGGCGCTGATCGTGCTGCTGCGGATCATCTGGATCCTCAACTTCCCCGACCTCATCTACGCCATGACCGGCGGTGGCCCGGCGGGCAGCACCGACATCGTCACGACGTTCCTCATCCAGCAGGTCATCGGCGGCGACTACGGCCGCGCCGGGGCGGTCGGGATGCTCGTCCTCGGCCTGCTGCTCGCCTTCAGCGTCTTCTACCTGAACGCCACCCGATTCGAGAGGGCCCGATGAGACGCCTGGCCAAGGGGACCGTGCTGGCCGTCTGGCTGCTGATCACGCTGTTCCCGCTGTACTGGATCACCGTCACCTCGCTCAAGCCCAAGGCGGAGATCTTCTCCATGCCGCTGCGGTACTGGCCGGGCGAGGTGACCTTCGAGCACTACGCGGACCTGTTCTCCTTCGCCGACTTCGGCACGTACCTGCTCAACAGCCTGCTCGTCTCGCTGGTCGCGGCGGCGGCCGTCACCGTGATCGGCGTGCTCGGCGGCTACACGCTGGCGCGCTTCTCCTTCCCCGGCCGGGGCGCGCTGATGCTGGCGTTCCTCGTCACGCAGATGATCCCGCTGTTCATCGCGCTCGGGCCGCTCTACCTGCTGATGTCCGACCTCGGCCTGCTCAACCACCTGGCGGGCCTCATGGTCGTGTACGTCGCCATGCTGGTGCCGTTCTCCACGATCATCATGCGCGGCTTCTACGAGCGGATCCCCGTGGCGCTGGAGGAGGCGGCGCAGGTGGACGGCGCCTCCAGGCTGGTGGCGATGGTGCGCGTGGTGATCCCGGTGATGCTGCCGGGCATCGCGGCGACGTTCATCTTCGCGTTCGTGCAGTGCTGGAACGAGCTGTTCCTGGCCATCACGTTCATCGACAGCGAGGACGCCAAGACGATCCCGGTGGCGATGAACTCCTTCATCACCCAGTACGACATCGACTGGGGGTCGATGGCCGCGGCCACCGTGGTGTCGGTGATCCCGACGCTGGTGCTGTTCGCCGCGATCCGGCGCTACATCGTGGAGGGGCTCACCGCGGGCGCGGTCAAGGGGTGAGAGTCGAGGCTGAGACGGGCCGACCGTTCGTCGCGTGAATGGGACCTTTCGCCGCAACCGCCGCACACTTGGCCGCCATGCCGGGTCGGCTCGCCGAACCACCAGGTAGAGGGCCTCCTCTGCGGGTAGGTTGCGCTCCTACGGTGTGCGTGACCCGCATCACAGTGGAGGTCTCCATGACTACTCAAGAACATGACGCGTCCGTCTATGAGCAGGTTCAGGCGAGCAGTGAGTTCCAGGACCTGAAGCGGCGCTTCCGCCGCTGGACGTTCCCGATGACGGTCGCCTTCCTCACCTGGTACCTGCTGTACGTCGTGCTGTCCGGCTTCGCCCGCGACTTCATGGGCATCAAGTTGTTCGGCAACGTCAACGTCGCCCTTGTCTTCGGCCTGCTCCAGTTCGTGTCGACGTTCTCGATCGCTTGGGCGTACGCGCGGCACGCCGAGAAGAAACTCGACCCGATCGCCGACAAGCTCCGCCACGAGGTCGAGGAGAAGACCCGATGAGTTCCGAAGCGCTCGCCACGACACTTTTCCTCGCCTTCGTCGCGCTGACGCTGGGCATCACGTTCTGGGCCAGCCGCCAGACCAAGACGGCCGCCGACTACTACGCGGGCGGCCGGTCGTTCAGCGGCGCCCAGAACGGCCTGGCGATCGGCGGCGACTACATGTCGGCCGCCTCCTTCCTCGGCATCGCCGGCATCATCGCCCTGTCCGGGTACGACGGGTTCCTCTACTCCATCGGCTTCCTCGTGGCCTGGCTGGTGGCGCTGCTGCTGGTCGCCGAGCTGATGCGCAACTCCGGCAAGTTCACCATGGCGGACGTGCTGGCCTTCCGCATGAGCCCGCGCCCGGTCCGCACCGCCGCGGGCGTCTCCACGATCACGGTGAGCATCTTCTATCTGCTCGCCCAGATGGTCGGCGCGGGCGCCCTGGTCGGCCTGCTGCTCGGCGTCACCTCCGCCTCCGGCAAGGCGCTCACGATCGTCGGCGTCGGCGCCCTCATGATCGTGTACGTGGTGTTCGGCGGCATGAAGGGGACCACGTGGGTGCAGATCGTCAAGGCCGTGCTGCTCATGGGCGGCGCCGCGCTGATCACCGTCCTCGTCCTCGGCCATTTCGGCTTCAACCTGTCGTCGCTGCTGGGCGAGGCCGCCGCGCAGAGCGGCAAGGGCGACGCGTTCCTCAACGCGGGCGGCAAGTACGGCACCGAGGCCCAGGGCCTGGCCGGCAAGATCGACCTGATCAGCCTCGGCCTCGCCCTCGTGCTCGGCACGGCCGGCCTGCCGCACATCCTCATCCGCTTCTACACCGTGCCGACCGCCAAGGACGCCCGCAAGTCGGTGCTGTGGGGCATCGGCATCATCGGCGTGTTCTACCTGCTGACGCTCGTCCTCGGCTTCGGCGCCGCCGCCCTGGTCGGCAGCAAGGCCATCGCCGCCGCCGACAAGGCGGGCAACACGGCCGCGCCGCTGCTCGCGGAGGCCATCGGCAAGACGTTCTTCGGCGACGTGGGCGGCACCATCCTGCTGGCGCTCATCGGCGCCGTCGCCTTCGCCACGATCCTGGCCGTCGTCGCGGGCCTCACGCTCGCCTCGTCCTCCAGCTTCGCCCACGACCTGTACGCGCACGTCTTCAAGCGCGGCAACGTCTCCGAGCGGGAGGAGGTGCTGGTGGCCCGGATCTCCGCGTTCGTCATCGGCGCCGTCTCGATCGGCCTCGGCATCCTGGCGCAGGGGCAGAACGTCGCCTTCCTGGTGGCCCTGGCCTTCGCCGTCGCCGCCTCCGGCAACCTGCCGGCCATCCTCTACAGCCTGTTCTGGAAGAGGTTCAACACGGCCGGCGCCGTCAGCGCCATCTACGGCGGCCTGGTGTCCGCGCTCATCCTGGTGATCTTCTCGCCGGTGGTGTCCGGGTCGCCGACCGCACTGTTCAAGGACGCCGACTTCGCGTGGTTCCCGCTCAGCAACCCGGGCATCATCTCGATCCCGCTCGGCTTCCTGTGCGGGTGGCTCGGCACCGTGCTGAGCAAGGAGCACAACGAGTCCAAGTACGCCGAGATCGAGGTCCGCTCGCTCACCGGCGTCGGCGCGGAGAAGGCCACCAAGCACTGACCCCGCGCACGGAAAGGACGGAGGGCCCGGCCGCTCGGCCGGGCCCTCCGCCGTGTACCGGAGCCGTCAGGTGCCGACGGGTTCGGCGCGCAACTGGGCCGAGTGCTTGACCAGCGTGATGAGCACCTCCCGGCTGGAGTCGCGCTTGCGCGCGTCGCACAGCACGATCGGGACGGACGGGTCGAGCTGCAACGCCATCCGCACCTCGTCCAGCTCGAACGTCTGCGCCCCCTCGAAGCAGTTGACCGCCACCACGAACGGCGTGCCGCGCCGCTCGAAGTAGTCCACCGAGGGGAAGCAGTCGGCCAGGCGCCGGGTGTCGGCCAGGATCACCGCGCCCAGCGACCCCTCGGCCAGCTCGTCCCAGACGAACCAGAACCGCTCCTGGCCGGGCGTGCCGAACAGGTACAGGACGTAGTCGTTGGACAGCGTGATGCGGCCGAAGTCCATGGCCACGGTCGTGGTCCGCTTGGCCTCCACCGAGGAGGTGTCGTCGACGCCGATGCCGCGGTCGGTCAGGACCTCCTCGGTCCGCAGCGGCCGGGTCTCGGAGACCGCGCCGACCATTGTCGTCTTGCCGGCGCCGAAGCCTCCGGCGATCAGAATCTTGATCGCCGTGGGAAGGCGCGGGCGCTCAGAGCGACCGAAGACCATCGAGCACCGCCCTGTACATCCTCACGTCACGCATGTCCACCTCGGATTGCGGTTCCTGGGCCGAGACGAGCTCCCTGTCGAAGAGGTCGCCGAGCAGCACGCGGATCGTGCCCGCGGGCAGGTTCAGGTGTGCGGCGATCTCCGCCACCGACTTGGGTTCGCGGCAGAGCCGCAGGATCCGCAGGTGCTCGGGGTCGAGTCCCGCCTCCGGACCCGGCAGGGGGCCCACCGCGAGCGCCATCGAGATCAGGTCGAATTTGCCGTGGGCGGGCCGGGTGCGGCCGCGCGTCACGACGTAGGGCCGGATGATCTCCGGATCGACCCAGTGCTCGTCCGCCGGTTCCTCCGGGGGCGTCACCGCTCGCTCCCGGCGACGGCCTCGCCGGTGCGGGCCGCCGAGGTCAGGTACTGGCCGACGCGCGCCACCAGCATCGCCATCTCGTACGCGACGAGGCCGATGTCGGCGTGCCGCGTGCACAGGACCGCCAGGCAGGCCCGCTCGCCCGCGTTGGTCACGATGAGGAACTGCGACTTCCACTCCACGACCGTCTGCTTGATCGCGCCGCCCTCCACGCGCTCGGAGACGCCCTTGGCCAGGCTCTGCAGCCCGGACGCCACCGCGGACAGGTGCTCGCCGTCGGTCCGCTGGAGCGCCGCGGAGGAGGCCATGAGCAGCCCGTCGGAGGAGAGCACGATGGCGTGCTCGGCCTCGGGGAGGCGCCCGATCAGGTCGTCGAGAAGCCAGTTGAGGTCCGTTCCGGAACTCGGTGTCACGCGTCGCCTCCCGGTCGCTGCTCGCCCATGAGCCGGGCCGCGTCGGACCTGCCCAGGCGGGTGCCCGACTGCAGGGATCCCATCATCGCCCGGATCTCCTCCGGGGAGCGTTCGTCATCGTCGTGCTCCTCCGCCGCCCGCATGGGCGGCGGTTCCTCCTTCAGCGCGGGCGCCAGGTTCGCCTGGGGCACCCGCAGGGGCAGGCCGCCGGGCGTGAACGCCGGCGCCGCCGCGTGCCGTCCTTCCCCCGCCGGAGGCTCGGGCGCCCTGTCCGGCTCTCGTGGTGGCTGCTCCATCTCCGGCCTCCGATGGTTCGGGACCCTGCGTGGACGGCCGAGGTCGGCCGGCTCCCTCGGTTCGGGGAGGTCGGTCAGCTCGTCCGGCTCCAGCGCCAGCGCCCTGCGGGTCGAGGCCACCTTGAGCGTGCGGACGTTCTCCGCGTGCACCGGCCGCGGCGCGGTGGCCAGGCCGCTCTGCCTGCGCGGCAGCGTGGCCGGCAGGTCCTCGGGCGGCTTGGGGGTGTCGTCCGCCTGGACGAGCTCCTGCGGCAGCAGCACCACGACCGTCGTGCCGCCGTACGGGGAGGCCTTGAGCACCACCTGGATGCCGTGGCGCTCGGCCAGGCGGCTGACCACGTAGAGGCCGAGCCGGGCGGTGCCGGTGATGCGGAACTCGGGCGGGTCGGCGATGCGCTCGTTGGCCGCCGCCAGGTCCTCGGGCTTCATGCCCAGGCCCCGGTCCTCGACCTCGATCACGTACCCGTTGGCCACGAGCTGGCCGCTGACCTGGACCGTCGTGTACGGCGGCGAGAACGACACGGCGTTCTCGATCAGCTCGGCGAGCAGGTGGATGACGTCGCCGACGGCCCGGCCGACGAGCACCACGTCGCCCATCGGGGTGGTGGTGACGCGGGTGTAGTCCTCGACCTCCGCCAGGGCGCCGCGGACCACGTCCACCATCGGCACGGACCGCCGCCACGTGCGGGCGGGGGAGGAGCCGGAAAGGACGATGAGGTTCTCGGCGTTGCGCCGCATGCGGATCGCCAGGTGGTCCAGGCGGAAGAGCTCCTTCAGCTCCTCGGGGTCGGTCTCGCGGCGCTCCATCACGTCGAGGACGGTGAGCTGCCGGTGGACCAGGCCCTGCGTGCGGCGGGCCAGGCTGAGCAGGATGTCGCGGATGCTGCGGCGCAGCTCGGCCTGCTCGGCGGCGACCTTCAGCGCGGTCTGCTGCACCGAGTTGAACGCCTGGCCCACCTGGCCGACCTCGTCGTCGCCGAACTTCAGGGCCGGCACCTCGACGTCCACGTTGACGCTCTCGCCGCGGCCGATGCGGTCCACGACGCCGGGCAGCCGCTCGTCGGCCAGCTCGTGCGCCGCGTCGCGCAGCTTCTGCAGCTGGGCGAGAAGCTGGCGGGTCGTGGAGATCGACAGGGCGATCGAGGCGATGACCGCGATGAGGCCGAGGCCGCCGGCCAGGATCAGGCGGATGATGACGCCGATGCTGACGGGCGTGGCCCGCTCGACCACGCGGTCGCCCGCGCCGATGACGAACGTGTTGAACTCCGCGAGCGCGCGGTCCGTGGCCGAGGCCCACTGGTCGGCGCCGAACGGGATGCCGTCGCGGCCCCCGCCGTACTCGGCGACCAGGGTCTCCAGGTTGTGCAGGCGGACGATCCCGTTGCTCAGCATGAGCGCGTCGTAGCCGGGACGCTCGGAGTCGGGCAGGTCGATGGCGGCCTGCTCGGTCATGACGTGCCAGGCGCCCACCGTCTCGATGAACTTCGTCTTCTCCTCGACGCTCAGGCGGCCCTGGGCGATCGCGCCGGCCAGCATCGCGTCCTCGCGGGAGAGCAGCTCGCGCGCCTTGCTGAGCATCGCCAGCGTGCGGACGTCCTTGGCGATGCCCTGGTCGTCGACCGCGCCGATGAGGCTGAACATGCCGTAGAAGGAGTCGATGAGCTCGTCGTACGTGGTGGCGGCCTGGGCGCGGGTGAGCTGGCCGGCGTCCACGGTCTGCCGGATGGTGTCGAGGCCCTCCAGCCGCTTGAACGTTTTAGCGAGACGGTCGACGCCGTCGTCGTCCAGGGCCCAGTTGACGATCCACGCCTTCGCGGCGGTCGTGAAGGTGGCCCGCGCGCGGTCGGCCGCCTCGCGCTGCGTCTTGAGCTCCTGACGGGTGCGCGAGGAGGGGTTGCCGAGACGGATCATCGTCATCCGGCGCTCACGCTGCAG
Organism: Nonomuraea sp. NPDC050691; assembly: GCF_040654455.1. Classification (NCBI taxonomy): domain Bacteria; kingdom Bacillati; phylum Actinomycetota; class Actinomycetes; order Streptosporangiales; family Streptosporangiaceae; genus Nonomuraea; species Nonomuraea sp. NPDC050691. The sequence goes on along the minus strand of NZ_JBFAIA010000030.1, from coordinate 20,078 downwards.
CTCCACCAGCAGCGGCTCGCTCGGGTCGATCACGCTGGTGTCGATCTGGGACACCCAGAGCAGGTTGACGCCGTCACGCAGCGTGACCCAGGCGGAGAAGACCCAGAGCGCCGTCAGGGAAAGGAGCAACGCCGTGACCTTGGTCCGCAGACGTGAATTGCGGGGGCGCATAGTACCTACCCTGCGAAGTCATTCGAATGGCTGACGACCAGGACGTGCCGTGGCATACCAGCGCTGACAATGTCGGGACCTTAGCAAGGGCCTGATCATGGCTCAAGTTACTCGGGGGATTTGAGCCAACATATCCGTTCTTGTCGGAACTTTTTGTCAATTGTCATTACGTAAGGCTAGGCTGTCGGTGCGTGACCGGCAGGTGACCGGCGCGGACGCGCCGGCGTACTTCGGCATTCGCGACGAGCCGGCCCACAAGCTGCGCAAAGGCGCCGACCAGCTCGGCCGGCTAAGCGCCGCCACCCGCTCCCATCGGCCACATCCAGTCGTGCGCGGCACCCACGCCGATGGCGGGCGCCGCCACGGGGGTCCGCCAGGCGTCGGGCTGGAACTCCTCCTCCCGCCCGGACGGCAGCAGCCGCAGCAGCAGCGTCTCCTTGGGGCGTACGGACGCGCCGGGCACGAGCGTGAAGCGCTGCGGGTTCGTCAGCACCGGCTGGTACCTGCCGAGCAGCCCGGCCACCACGAGCGCCGCCTGAAGGTGGAAGAGCTGCTGCCCCAGGCACTCGTGCGGCCCCGCGCCGAACGGGACGTAGGCGTAGGGGTGCCGCCGCTCGTCACGCTCGGGCGCCCAGCGCTCCGGGTCGAACTCCAGCGGCCGTTCCCAGAATTCCTCCAGCCGGTGGGTCGTGTACGGGCTGACCAGCACCTGCGAGCCCGCCTTGACCGGGACGCCGCCGATCTCCGTGTCGGCCATGACCTGCCGCGGGATGATCCAGCCCGGCGGGTGGACCCGCAGCAGCTCCTGGAGCACCATCCGCAGGTACGGCAGGTCCTGGACGTGGGACGGCCGCACCGGGCCGTCGCCCACGACCCACTCGATCTCGTCGCGCAGCCGCGCGCTCACCTCGGGATGGTCGTGCAGCAGCGTCCACAGCCAGGTCAGCGCCATGGCCGTGGTCTCCGAGGCGGCGCCGTAGATGCTGACCAGGTCGTCGCGCACCTGCCGCGGGCCGGCCGCGCCGTCCTCGCGGATCCGCGCCCGGATCAGCGCGGAGACGACCTCGTCCGGCCGCTCGCCGTCGTCGCCGTCCCGGAGGTCCTGCGCGCGGACCTCCTCGATCAGCGGGTGCACGATGTCGTCGATCCTCTGCGCGGCGGCCAGGAAGGCGCGGTCGCCGGGCGCGCGCATGGAGTACGGCACGAACGGGAACAGCAGGCGGAACCCGATGGACGTCGCGCAGGTGGCGAACTCCGGCCGCAGCCGCTCGCCCGCCTCCCGTGAGATGCGCCCGCCGAACAGCACCTTCATGACGGTCCGGTCGGTGAGTGTGCTCATCAGGTGGGCGGCGTCGACGAGCCGGCCGGTGCGCGCGTCGTGCTCCAGCTCGGCGAGCTGCTCCGCGATCACGTCGGCCATGTCCTCGCCGAGCGAGGCGATGCGCCGGGCGGTGAACAGCGGCTGGAGAATCCTCCGGCTGGACGCCCAGTCCTCGCCGTCGCCGAGGACGCCGCGCCCGGCGGCCCGGCGCGGCGGCCGCCAGAACGTGCCCTCGCGGGCGAAGTTCGACCACTCCGTCTCCAGCACCTGCTGGACGTGGTCGGGATGGGAGACCAGGTACGGCCGGAACGGGCCGATGTCGAGCCGGACGATCCGGCCACCGGCGTCCGTGCCCATGCGGGCCAGCTCGGTGACGGGGTCCCTCATGAGCCGCGGCACGGCCCGGTAGAAGGGAAGGACTTGAGGCTTGGTCACGGTGGGGTCCGCGGCGAGCGGCATGACAGTGCTACCTACCTCTGTCCGGTTATGCGGCTGACGGCTCTCAAGCAACATGCGCCCAGGAAGCGCCCTTTTCTGACTTTGGTAACGAAAGCCCGTCAAGTATCACATGATCATTGTCGCTGATCAAGATGAGGTAACGGTCGCGCGGTTCCGCTGGTCCGTGCCGGGCCGGGCTGCTCAAGGGCGGGAGGCCTCGTCGAGCAGGCGCAGCTCGTCGGCGTCGAGCTTGAGGGCGGCGGCCTCCAGCAGCGGCCGGAGCTGCCCGACGTCGCGGGCGCTGGCGATCGGCGCCGTGACCGTGGGCTGCGCGGCCAGCCAGGCCAGCGCCACCGACGCGGGCTCCACCCCGCGCGCCGACGCCACCCGTACGAGCGCCTCGACGGTGCGCGGGCCGCGCACCGTGCCCAGGTACTCGCGCGCCCGCTCGGCCCTCGGGCTGTCGATCGTGACCCCGGGACGGTACTTGCCGGTCAGGAAGCCGCGCGCGAGCGACGACCACGGCGTGCTGGACAGCCCCTCACGGGCCACCACGTCGCGCAGCTCGCCCTCGTACCCGCGCTCGACCAGGTTGTACTGCTGCTGGAGCGCCACATAGCGGGCCAGGCCCGCGTCGTCGGAGACCTTCAGCGCCTCGGCCAGCCGGTCGGCCTCGTAGTTGGAGGCTCCGATGTGCCGGACCTTGCCCTCGCGCACCAGCGCGTCGAACGCGCCGAGCGTCTCGGCGAGCGGCGTGTCCCGGTCGTCCACGTGCGCCCAGTAGAGGTCGATGTAGTCGGTGCGCATCCGGCGCAGCGACCCCTCGACCGCGGTGCGGACGGTGTGCGGGGCCAGGCCCCGCACGCCCTCCAGCATGCCGACCTTGGTGGCCAGCACGATCGACTCACGGTTGCCGCGCGCCTGCAGCCACTCGCCGATGATCAGCTCGGAGGTGGGCTCGCCGGTGGCCCAGTGAGGATAGACGTCAGCGGTGTCGACGAAGTTGCCGCCGCCCTCGACGTAGGCGTCGAGGACCGCGAACGCGTCCTGCTTGGAGGCGGTCCAGCCGAAGACGTTGGTGCCGAGCGCTATGGGGAAGACGGACAGATCCGTACGGCCTATCACTCTCATCGGCCCAGTATCCCGTCAGCCTCCGAACGCGCCCGAGGCGCCCCCTGTCACGTCCCGCCCGGCCAACGAGCTGCAGCCACTGGGCGAGGAGCAGCAGCGTCCCCGTCATCGCGACCGAGGTGGCCAGCGCCGCCACCGCGAACACCCCCGCGGACAGCGTCACCCCGTCGAATGCGCCCCCGCCCGCGCCGGCGTGCTTGACGGCGTAGACGAGCGCCACCATGCCGGCGAACGACAGGACCGCGCCGGGCACGTCCCAGCGGCCGGGGGCCGGATTCCGGGACTCCGGCAGCAGGAGCAGCCCCGCGACGAGCGCCACGGCCATCACCGGCACGTTGACCAGGAACGCCGCCCGCCAGCTCAGCCGCTCCAACAGCAGCCCGCCCAGCACCGGGCCGAGCGCGCCGCCCACGGCCGCCATGGCCGTCCAGACGCCGAGCGCCGTGGCGCGCTCGCGCGGGTCGGGGAACAGGTGGCGGATCATGGACAATGTGGACGGCATGATCATCGCGCCGCCCACGCCCAGCAGCGCGCGCACCGCGATGACCGCCTCCGGGCCGTCCGCGGCGAGCACGGCGGCGGACGCGGTCCCGAACACGGCGAACCCGCTCCGCAGCAGCCGCCTGCGCCCCCACCGGTCGCCCAGGGCGCCGAGCGTGACGAGCAGGCCCGCCAGCACGAGCGCGTAGACGTCCACCATCCACAGCACCTGGACCGCGTCCGGCCACAGGTCCTCGGTGATGGCGGGCAGCGCCACGTTGAGCACGGTCATGTCCATGACGACGACCAGCACGCTGACGGACAGCACGGCCAGCCCGGCCCAGCGCCCCCGGGAGCCGGTCATCGGCCCTCCCGCCCGGCTGGTACGGTCCGCTCGCCGGGGTTCCGGGCGGCGGCACCGTCGAAGAACATGCCGAGCAGCAGCCGCGGCACGTCGCGGCGGGCGATGTCGCCGCGCCGCAGGCTCTCCCGGGCGGCCACCGCCAGGCCGAGCACCGCGCTGCTCAGCCAGCGCGCCGGCAGGTCGTCGCGCAGCACTCCCGCGCGCTGGGCGGCGGCCAGGAACGCGACCTCGCGCTCCTCCAGCTCCTCCGAGCGGGGCAGCAGATCGGGGTGTACGGCCATGGCGTGGTCGGCGAGGCCGAACCCGTACTCGTCGGCGATCTCGATCAGGGCGGTCAGCAAAGCGTGGAGGGCGTGTCCGAGCCGCTCCGGGTCGGCGGAGGCCGTCGCCTCGGCGATGCCGGCGCCGGCCTGCGCCTCGGCCCAGCGGTCCAGCGACTGGTGGGCGAGGGCGAGCATGAGGTCCTCGCGCCCGCTGAAGTGCCTGTGCAGGGTGGCCCGGCTGACCCCGGCGGCCTCGGCGATCTGCGCCATGGAGGCGGCGGGGTCGGTGTTCAGGTGCCGGATGGCCGCGCTCATGATCTCGTCCCGGCCCATGGGGGCTCCTCGTCAACCGTGAGACAGTTTTGTCGCATATGATAGATAAATGTCGCAAAGGGTGGGCGCCAGGACGGTCTCGCCGTGACGGGATGGCGGGGCGGAACTGGCGGAGGCTAAGGTTCGGCTGTGGTGAGCGGTGACGCGCGGACGCGCATCCTGGACGCGGCGGAGGAGCTGTTCGCCGGAGGCGGCTACGAGGCCACCCCCACCTCCGTCATCGCCCGGTCGGCTCAGGTGCCGAAGGGGCTGGTCTTCCACTACTTCCCGCACAAGATCGACGTGCTCGTCGCGCTGGTCGACGAGCGGACGCTCGTGGAGGTGGACCGCGACGTCGACGCCGTTCCCGGCGACCCGGCCGGCACGCTCTCCCGGCTGGCACGACGGCTGCCGCTGCGGGCCTCGCCGGCGATGCGGCGCATCCTGTTCCGCGAGGCCGACACCCACGGCTCCGTACGTGAACGGCTCGGCCGCCTGAACGGGGAGCTGATCCGGCGGGCCAGGTTCGCCCTGGAGCTGGCCCTGCCGGGGGCCCGGGGCGACGCCGCGCGGCTGGAGGTGGCGGCGGCCACGTTCGCCGCCGTCCTGCTCTACCAGGAGACCCTCTGCCAGCTCACCGGCCACCAGCTCGACCCCGACGCCGTCGCCGAGCTCATCGCCCACTCCCTCGCCTAGGAGGTGCCGTACGGCGTGGGCCCGGTCAGGCGCGGTCGAGGTCCAGGAGCTCGTCGAGCGCGGCCCGCAGGTGGCCGAGCAGGCCCCACACGTCGTCCGCCCGCTCCGGGCAGGCCACGAGGCCGAAGTCCAGCATGCCGTCGTACGAGAAGCACGTGATGTTGAGCCCGCCGCTCACGTCGGTCACCACCGACAGCGGGTAGTACGACAGCACCCGGCCCCCGCACAGGTACAGCGGGAACTGCGGGCCCGGCACGTTGCTGATGATGATGTTGACGGGCGGGAAGGCCACCGACGCCAGCCGGAAGAGCGCCGGCGTGGCCAGGGTCGTGATCGGGGCGGGCAGCAGCGAGCACAGGTCCTCAAGCCAGGAGGCCGGCGCGTCGGCGAACCTGCGCTTGGCCGCGCGCATCGCCGCCCCCGTCTCGCGCAGGCGCTCGCGGGCGCCGGCCACGTTCGTGGGGAGCGGGGCGACCATGGCGGAGATCTGGTTGCCCACACCCTGGCGGGCGCCGCCCGTGCGGACCGCGACGGGTACGGCGGCGACCAGCGGCTCGCCGGGCAGCGCGTCCCGCTCGACCAGCCACGCCCGCAGAGCCGAGGCGCACAACGTCATCACCACGTCGTTGACGCTGATGCCGTTCGCCTTGGCCACGCTCTTGACGTCCTTGAGCGGGACCGAGCCGAACGACACGCGCCGCTCGGCGCTGACGGGGCCGTTGAACGGGGTGCACGGGGCGGTCAGCCGCGGCACCTCGGAACGCTCCTGCCGGTCACCGGTCACCAGTCTGGCCGTACGGGCGATCAGGCCGGCGCCGGGCAGCGTGGAGGCCAGCGGGATGGCGTCGAGGTCGGCGGCGGCGCGGACCACGGAGCGCAGGGCGCGGGCGGGCTGCGTGGCGGACCGCACGGCGGCGCCGGCGAGCATCCGCACCAGGTCCGGCCCCTCGTCGGTGCCTGTGCCGTGCTTCTCGCCGGGGGCGCGCAGGGGGACGACCGTGGCGTCGGCCCGCGACGTGCGCGCGCGGCGGTCGCCCGGGGCGAGGTCGAGCAGGGCGGCGAGCGTCTCGGCTCCCGTGACGCCGTCGATGGCCGCGTGGTGCACCTTCGTGTACACCGCCACCAGGCCGCCCGCCAGTCCGCGGATGAGGTGCATCTCCCACAGCGGGTGAGCCCGGTCGAGCCGCCGGGCGTGGATCCGCGCCACTTCCCCGGCCAGGAGCCGCTGGCCGCCCGGCTCCGGCAGCACCGTCTCGAACAGGTGGTTCCCGATGTCGAAGCCGGGATCCGCCGCCCAGTACGGATGGTCGAGGCCGAACGGCACCGGGACGAGCCGGAGGCTGAGGGCGGGGGACAGGTGGGCCCGTTCGAGCAGCAGCTCGGCCAGTGCGTCACGGGTGACCGCGCCGTCCGCCGGGTCGAGGATCGCCAGCCCCGCCACGTGCGCGGTGGTGGTCGCGGACTCGACATTGAGGAACTGCGCGTCGAGTGCGGTCAGCTGGCGCATCTCATCTCCTCATGGTCTCGTGTGGGCAGCGTCACACGGGCCGATTTCGGATGGGTTTCCGCGCGAGTCTTTCAGATGAATTCACCGTACCCGGAGAGGCGAATGGGGAATGTGCAGCTCGCCCGGGATTCGTGACATTTTCCTATCCGGTGACAACATGAATGGGGTGTTGCGCGACGGCGTCGAAGTGGTAGCCGAAGGGGTGACGCGGAGTGATCAGCGGCTGCGTCGCGCCGGTCTCGTCGGTGGCGCGGGCCATGAGGACGTGCCGTCCGGGTGCGCGCGGCGCCCACTGGATGTGCCACGGCAACCAGGCACCGACCAGGCGACGGCCGTGGTGCTCGGCCGGGCGCCAGGTGCGCCCGCCGTCGGCGCTCACCTCCACGCGGGTGATCCGGCCGCGACCCGACCATGACCGGCCGTGCAGGATGTGCGGGACGCCGAAGGGCAGCACGGCGTCCCAGGCGAGCTCGAAAGCGCTCTTGACGGGTTGCGTGGTGATATCGCGGTAGAACAAGGTGTTCCAGGGGGTGAAGATCTCCTCGGTGGCCACCTCGAGATCGCCCAGCCATTTGATCGACGCTATTCCCGCCCATCCCGGGACCACCAGGCGCGCCGGAAATCCATGATCGGGCGGAAGTGGCTCGCCGTTCATCTCGTAGGCGACGATCACGTCGTCCATGGCCTTGCCCACGGGCAGTGGCCGGCGTACCCGGCCGTGGTCCTCGAACGGCGCGTCGAGCCCGCGCGCCACCACGTCCACCGCGTCGGGCCGCACGCCGGCCTGCCGCAGGAGGTACGACAGGGGCACGCCGCGCCAGCGCGCCACGCCGATCGCGCCGAGCCCCCACTGCGCCCCGGGGGCCGGGGCGTGCTGCTGGATGCCGTAGAGGCTTCGGCCGTTGCCGGCGCACTCGATCGCGGCGTCGATCGTCCGCGCGGGCATGGCCAGCAGTTGCCGGTACGTGTACGAGCCGGGACATCGCACGCCGGGGCCGTGGAGGCGCAGCCGCCAGGTGGCGGCGTCGACGAGCGGGGTAGAGGTGTGGTTGCGCACGAAGAACCGGTCGTTGGGGGTGTGGTAGCCCACGCCGGCCATGGCTTCCCAGCGCATCTCGGCGTTGCCGTCGTGCAGGCGGAACAGGTGGTCCGGGAGGGGCTTGACGATCGTGGTCACGGCCTGCTTCACGGGGCACCACCTCCGCAATCTTTATTTCCTACTGGAAAACCATGTAATCATAGTCGTGGGCCCCGATCCATGTGCCGCGAGGAATCGTCACGGCATCGCCCGAGGGGCAGCCGGCCAGTCCCGTCATGGCGAGGGACACCAGGCGCTGCGCCATCTCCGGCCCGACGATCGTGACGTCCGCCCGACGCCTCCCGTGTGGGGAAGCGGCCTCGTGCCCTCTCGAGGAGGCGGGTTGCCGGTGGAGCGTCCCGATTGCCGGCCGCGTCCTCGCCGGGCCGTCCGGCCGCTCTCGACGGGGTGGCTCACCACGGGAGGGGGTCGGACGTTCTCGACGGGGGGTGGCTCACCTCGGGAGGGGTCTGGCGTTCTCGACGGGGGGCTCTCCTCGGGAGGGGCGGGCCGTTCATGACGGGTGGCGGCTCTCCTCGGGAAAGCTCTGGGGGCAGGGCAGGGAGTGGCCGAGGGAGCGGCGGGCGGCGCGTGCCAGGGCGGCCGGGTCGGGGGCGGTGAGGACGGCGGCGATGTGGGCGTCAGGGCGGACGAGCCACGCCTCGCACGGCCTCGCTTCCAGCGCCTTGCGCACGTCGCCGCCCGGGTCGACCTCCTCCAGCGCCACCACCGTGACCGGCGCCCGTACCGCGGCCCGGGCCGCCGCCGCGAGCGGCTCGCGGTCGCAGCCCTCGGTGAACAGGACGAGCAGCCCGTCCCGGCAGAGCTGCCGCAACCTGGTCACCTCCGGCCGTCCCGGGACGGAGACGGGCGCGTCGGGCACGATGACGCCGGGCACCGGGGCGGGCGACTCGCCTCTCGGGGGCCGTCCGGTGAACGTCCGCCCGGGCGCGGGCGTCGTCAGCGGCGAGTCGAGATACCAGAACGGCTCCGCGAACCGCCCCGAATCCACCGCCGCCACCGCCTCCCCGGCATCACTCCCCGCCCCTCCACTGCCCGGGCCCGCCCCTCCGGCGTCCGGGTTCGCGCGTCCGGCGTCCGGGCCCACGCCACCGGGGGCTGGGCCCGCATCACCGGGGGCCGGGCGTGTCCGGGCGGCGCGTTCGAGGATCTCGCGGCGGCGGGCCCGGCCCTCCTCCGTGCGCGGCACCAGGAAACGCATCGTCGCCCCCGTCACCTCCAGGTTCTCCAGCGCCGCCGCCCGCCGTTCCACGTCGTACGTCCCCAGCAATTCCTCCGGCGCCCACCCGCGCCGGACGAACGCGATCTTCCACGCGGCGTTCTCCGCGTCCGGCACCCCCGAGTTCAGCCCCCGGGCCCCGAACGGCGCCACCAGGTGCGCGCAGTCGCCCGCCAGCAGCACCCGACCGACCCGCATCCGCCCCGCCACCCGCGCGTGGAAGCGGTACACGGTCCGCCACACCAGCTCGTACGGCCGCTCGCCCACGATCATCCGGATCCGCCGGTCGAGCCCGCCCGACTCCTCCTCGGCGGCGAGGTCGAAATCCGGCGGCACCTGCCAGTCGATCCGGTACGTCGAGCCCGGGCACGGGTGGATGAGCACCTGTCGGCCGGGGTTCCAGGCGGGGTCGAAGTGGAAACGCCGTTCCCGCTCCCAGCCGGGCAGGTCGGCCCGGATGTCGCAGATGAGGAACCGCTCGTCGAACGTCTCCCCGTCGAACGACACCCCCAGCGCGTCCCGGACGGCGCCGCCGTGGGCGCCGGCGCAGGCGATCGCGTGCGAGCCCCGCACCTCGGCGCCGTTCGCGCACCGCACGGTGACGCCGCCGGGGTCGGCCGGGAACGCGACCGCCTCGTGCCCCCACCGCACGTCGATGAGCGGCGTCGCGGCGATCCGCTCGTCCAGCAGCTCCTCGGTGCGGGCCTGCGAGATGTTCACGAACGGCGGCAGGGGCGAACGGCCCGGGTCGAAGCTCCACGCGAACAGCTCGCGGTCCCGGTAGTAGGTGCGGGCGGTGGTCCAGGTCAGCCCTTCGGCGGTGATGGCGCCGCAACCGGCGGCCTCCCACACGTCGAGCACGTCCCGCTGCTGGCAGATCGACCTCGACCCGGCGGGGACGCGGCCGGGCCGCCCGTCGAGGACGACGACGGGCACCCCCCAGCGGGCCAGCAGCAGCGCCGCGGTCTGCCCCACCGGCCCCGCCCCGATCACGACCACGGGCAGCGACGACGCCTCCGTCGCGCGTGCGTCTTCCCGTGTGGCGTCCGAGGTGAGAGGGGGCGGGGGCGCGGTGGAAGGCCCATCAGGTGGCGCGTTCGCCGCGAAGACGGCGGGTGTCGTGGAAGCGGCGGCGGGTGGGACGTTCGTCCTGGAGGCGGCGGGTGTCGTGGAAGGGGCGGCGGGTGGCGCGGTCTCGGGAAGCGGTTCGGCGTCCGGCATCGTCGCTCAGCCCTGGAGGAGGTCCCAGACCTCGCGGTCGCGGGTCGCCGTCCAGACGCGCGGGCGTTCGACGCCGGACAGCTCGTCCCACAGCCGCGAGACGTCGAACGGCAGGCAGTGCTCGAAGATCGGCCACCCGCCGAACCGGGGCGCGAGCCGCTCGCGCACCGCCTCGAACGCCTGCTTGAGCGTGCCGCCCGCGTCGCGCACCGCGCCCACCTCCCGGATCATGACCTCCAGGAACATCCGGGTCTGCGCGATGGCCGCGTCCACCGCCTCCCGCCCCCGGGCGACCGCGCCGCGACCCCCGACCAGCGTCTCGGCGCCGAGCCCGGCGATCCGGTCGAGCGTGCCGGTGGCCCAGTCGCGGTGGAAGGCGTCGCCTGTGTAGAGGGCGGCCTGGGCCTCCACCAGGTCGCCGGCGAACAGGATGCGCTGCTCCGGCAGCCACGCCACGAGGTCGCCCTCGGTGTGGCCGCGCCCGCAGTGCCACAGCACGAGGTCGCCGCGCCCGCCACCGAGGTCGATCGTGAGCCGTTCGGAGAAGGTCAGCGTCGGCCACGTCAGACCCGGGATGCTGCCGGGCTCCTTGAACAGGCGCGGCATCCGCCCGAACTCGGACTCCCAGTCCTCCTTGCCGCGTTCGGCGATCAGCTCGCGCGTCTTGTCGTGCGCCACGACGACGTCGGCGCCGAACGCGCTCGCGCCCAGCACCCGCACGGCGTGGTAGTGCGACAGCACGAGGTAGCGCACCGGCTTGCGGGTGTGCTCGCGCAGCCGGGCCAGCCACTCGCGCGCCGCCACGGGCGTGGCCAGCGCCTCGAAGCAGACGAGGAAGTCCTCGCCCTCGATCGCTCCGGCGTTGGGGTCGCCCTCGGCGGTGAACGCGTACACGCCGTCCGCGAGCACGTCCAGGGTCTGCCGCTTGTCGGCCAGGTCGGCCGACGAGGCGAACGCCTTCGCCGTCATGCGCCCTCCCGATGCCGAAGGACCGACAGGCCGGCTCTCCCCGCAGGAGGGAGGGCCGGTCGTCTTCACCTTACGCCGCGCTCCTCCCGAACCCCGGGATCCCGGCGCGTCGCCGCGATCCCTCCGGAATCGCGCACTCCGGCCCGTCGTCTCCTCGGCGCCGTCTCCGAGACGCAGCGGGATCACGGAGTCACCGCACACCGGCGGGTGTCAGGGCCGCAGGAACGCCTGGAGCCGCTCCAGCGGCCAGGTGTTGATCACGTCGTCGGTGGTGAGCCAGGCCCGCTGCGCGATGCCGACGCCGAACCGCTGGTGGGCCAGGTGGGGGATGGCGTGGGAATCGCTGTCGATGGAGAACTTCACCCCGTGGTGCTTGGCCAGCCGCACCAGGTCGGCCGGCAGGTCGGAGCGGTCGGGGTAGGAGTCGATCTCCATGACCGTGCCCGTGCGGGCGGCGGCGCGGAAGACGGCGTCCCAGTCGGCGTCGACCGGGTCGCGCTTGCCGATCTTGCGGGTGGTGGGGTGGCCGATGATGTCGACGTACGGGTTCTCGCAGGCGGTGATGAAGCGGCGGGTCATCTCGTCGCGCGGCATGCCGAAGTGGGAGTGGACGGAGGCCACGCAAACGTCGAACTCCCGCAGCACCTCGGCGGGCCAGTCGACCGAACCGTCGGGCGCGATGTTGAGCTCGGTGCCGTGCAGCAGCCGCATGCCCGGGTGGCGCTCCTGGAGCTTGGCCAGCCGCGCGCGCTGCTCCAGCGCCTTGTCGAGCGTCATGCGCTGCATGGCCAGGTCGGGCGCGTGGTCGGTGACCGCGTAGTAGGAGTAGCCGCGCGCCTCGGCGGCGGCCACCATGTCCTCCAGCGAGGCGATGCCGTCGGTGAGGTCGGTGTGGGTGTGCAGGTCGCCCCGCAGGTCTTCGAGGCGCACCAGCTCGGGCAGCTCGCCGCGCAGCGCCGCGCGCACCTCGCCGCCGTCCTCACGCATGGGCGGCGGGACGTACTGCATGCCGAGCGCGGCGTAGATGTCCTCCTCGGTCTCGGCGGCGATCACCCGCTCGCCCTCGAACAGGCCGTACTCCGACAGCTTCCAGCCCTTCTTGACGGCCAGTTCGCGGACCGCGACGTTGTGCTCCTTGGAGCCCGTGAAGTACTGCAGGGCGGCGCCCCACGAGCCCGCGGGCACCACCCGCAGGTCGACCTGGACGCCGGAGGTGGTGCGGACCGACGTCTTCTTGTCGCCCGCCGCGATCACCTCCGCGACGTACGGCTTCGCCCGGAACTCCTCCATGATCGACTCGGGCGCCACGGCGAGGATGTCGATGTCGCCGATCGTGTCCTTCATGCGGCGCAGCGAACCGGCGTAGGCGATCCGCTCGGCCGGCAGCGACGCCATCACCTGCTCGGCCAGCGACATGGCCACGCCGATGTGGACGCGGCGGCCGGCCTGCTCGATCTGCTGGACGCCCTTGGCGAGATTGGCCAGGGTCTTGGCGCCGAGGCCCTTGACGCCGTCGAGCCGGCCCGCCGCGATGGCCTCGCCGAGCGCGCCGGGGGAGTCGATGCCGAAGTCCTCGAACAGCATGATCGCGGTCTTCGGGCCCAGCGAGGGCACCCGCGTCAGCCGCAGCACCCCCTCGGGGACCCGGCCGCGCAGGTCGTCGAGCTGCCGGAAGCTCCCGCGCTGCAGGAACTCCTCCATCTTCTTCGCGATCGCCTCGCCGACGCCCGGGACGGAGCGCACGTCGACCGCCGAGATGTCCTCGGGGAAACCGGCGATGGCCTTGGCGGCCTTCTGGTAGCTGCGCACCCTGAAGGCGTCGCCGCCCGTCAGCGCGAACAGCTCGGCGTACTCCTGCAGCGCCGCCGCCGCTTCCTCGTTAGCACGTGCCATGGCCAAAGCTTAGAAGCCGCCACCGACACTTCCGCCCCGCCCGCACGGCTCCCCGCCCGCCGGGCGAAGGGCCGCGCGAACCTGAGGGAACCGGTCCGGAGCGGACCTGGCTAGAAGCGGACCTCGCGCGGCCGGTACGGCTCGGCGAGGGTGGCGAGCTCCTCCTCCGAGAGGCGCACGTCCACCGCGGCGACCGCGTCGTCCACGTGCCGGTCCTTCGTGGCGCCCACGATCGGCGCCGTGATCGCCGGCTGCTGGAGCACCCAGGCCAGGGCGATCTGCGCGGGAGGCAGGTCGCGCTCCTTGGCGATCCGGGCCACCCGGTCGATGATGAGCTGGTCGTTGTCGGGCTCGTACAGGAAGTCGATGCGGGGGTCCGAGCCGGCCCGCGCGGTGGCGGCGTCCTGGCCGGCGCGGGCCAGCACGCCGCGCGCCAGCGGGCTCCACGGGATGACGCCGACGCCCTGGTCCAGGCAGAGCGGCAGCATCTCCCGCTCCTCCTCGCGGTAGAGCAGGTTGTAGTGGGGCTGCATCGACACGAACCTGGTCCAGCCGTTGACCTCGGCGACGTGCTGGGCCTTGGCGAACTGCCACGCCCACATGGTGGACGCCCCGATGTAGCGGACCTTGCCGGCCTTGACCACGTCGTGCAGCGCCTCCATCGTCTCCTCGACGGGCGTCTCGTCGTCCCAGCGGTGGATCTGGTAGAGGTCCACGTAGTCGGTGCCGAGCCGGCGCAGGGACGCGTCGATCGAGGCGTGGATGTGCTTGCGCGACAGGCCGCGGTCGTTGCGCCCCTTGCCCATGGGGAAGTAGACCTTCGTCGCCAGCACGTAGTCCTCGCGGCTGGGGAAGATCTTGCGCAGCAGGCTGCCGGTGACGACCTCGCTGGCGCCGTCGCTGTAGACGTTCGCGGTGTCGAAGAAGGTCACGCCGGCGTCGGCCGCGCGGCGGACGAGCGGCTCCGCCTGCTCCTCGGGAAGCGTCCACTCCATCTTGGCCGGATCGCCGAAGCTCATCATGCCGAGGCAGATGCGGGAGACCTTCAGGCCGGTAGTGCCGAGTCGCGTGTATTCCATGGGGTCAACCCTATGACGGGCAGTTTTCTGCAGAATTGTGGCCCCGAGGTGTCCGAACCAGGCCATGTCCTTTACACGCGGCGATCAATCGGGTCGATTAGAGGAAGGGGCGGGACCGGGCGTGCGGGGGGCGGGTGTACGGCACAGGAAGCGGGTTCGCGGCCCGAATGCGCTCGGCGGTCGTCACCCCCATGTCCCCGTTGCTGCTGGGCCGGGTCGCGTTGACGGCGGGGCTGGCGGGCGTGACCGCGCCGGTCCAGGCGGCGCTGACGGCGGCCGTGGCGCCGGGCGGGGCGGCGACCGGCGGGGCGGTGACCGGCGGCGCGGTGGGCGGCGGGCCGGGGTGGGCGTTCGCCGGGGTGGCGGTGCTGATGGCGCTGCTGGCCGTGCACGCGCGGTTCCTGTTCGGGGTGCTGGCGCGCCGCGAGGGCGGGTGGTGGCTGGTCGGGGCGCAGGCGTGGCTGACGTACCTGCCGATGCCGTGGTACGGGGCGGCGTGGACGCCGGTGTGCGGGCTCCTGGCGGGCGCGCTGCTCGTCACCGCGTACCGGATCAGGTCGCTGGTGCTGGTGGCCCTCGCGGTGGCGTGCGGCCCGGTGCTGCTGTGGGCGCCGCCGGGCGCGCTGACCCACACCGGCTGGGCGGTGGCGGCGCCGGCGCTGGGGCTGGCCGAGTACGCCGTGGTGACGCTCGCCGGGCGGGCGCACTGGCTGGCCGGCGCCCGTAACGACGTCATCGAACGGGCGGTCGCGCTGGAGCGCCGCCGCTTCACCCGCGACCTGCACGACCTGGTGGGACACCGGCTGGCGGTCCTGGTGCTGAAGGCGCAGCTCGTGGAACGGCTGGTGCAGGAGGGCGATCCCAAGGCGGGGATGGAGGCGGGGGAGACGCTGGAGCTGCTGCGCGTCCTCGCCTCGGACGTGCGCGCCGTCGCCCACGGCGCGGGCCACGCGTCGCTGGAGAGCGAGCTGGCGTCGGCGCGCGCCCTGCTGGAGTCGGTGGGGGTGCGCTGCGACGTACGGGTGTCGTGCCGTGACATGCCGGGGGAGGTGTCCGAGACGCTGGTCCACGTGCTGCGCGAGGGGGTGACGAACATCCTGCGGCACGCGGCGGCCCGGCGCTGCGTGATCCGGCTGGACGAGCAGGACCGGCTGATCCGGTTGTCGATCAGGAACGACGGTGTCCGCCCGGGCAGCCGGCGCCGGGACGGCGATGGCGGGCACGTTCGCCGGGACGGCGATGGTGGACGCGTTCGCCGGGACGGCGACAGTGGGCACGGTCTGGTGAACCTCACGGAGCGGGTCGCGCTGCTGGGCGGGTGGCTGGAGACGGAATTCCGTGGCGGTGAATTCGCTTTCTCGGCTTTCGTTCCGCGAGCCCATCGTGACCGTCTAACCAGCGTTTGATGAGAAACGCACATATGTAATTATATTTCACACAATACAGCGGTTTAACGTGTTACTAGCCGCAAACCCACCCGGAGCGCCAATCTTTACTCCAGACCGCACCGGAAGGGGGCGCAAGATGGACCAGTATGAGCTGTACTGCCTGGCGGACAGCCATTTCTACGACACACTCGGCCGCACCAAGGCCGAGGAGTCGGGCTTCTCCATCCTGCGCCGGCCGCTCCCCGAGGGCTGGGCCCACGAGGTCACCGGCACCTGGTGTTATTACGCCGCCACCGGCCAGCCGCCGCTGCCCCGGCAGGGCTGGAAGATCCACGTCTCCGCCCGCCTCGACGACGCCGAACGGGCCATCGCCGCGGTGTGGGAATATTGTGTCCCCCGCGGAATCGCCTTCAAGTTCCTGCGCGGCCCGGCCGTTCACGTGATGGTCAATTCCAAGGCCGCCTCCCGCGCCTCCAGCGGCAAACTCCTCACCGTCTACCCGCGCGACGAGGCGCAGCTCGAACTCGCCCTCAAGGAACTGCACGAACTGCTGCGCGGTGTCCAGGGCCCGTACGTCCTCAGCGACCTCCGATACGGCGAGGGCCCGCTCTACGTCCGTTACGGCGGCTTCGCCGAGCGGCACTGCCTGTCCGGCGGCGGCGAGCGGGTGCTGGCCGTCGAGGACGGCGACGGCCGGCTCGTGCCCGACGTGCGCGGGGCCACGTTCACCGTGCCGCCGTGGACGACCCTGCCCGCCTTCCTGGAGCCCCACCTGGCCGCCCGCAACGCGGTCACCACGAACGGCCTGCCGTACGAGATCGAGCAGGTCCTGCACTTCTCCAACGGCGGCGGCGTCTACCTGGCCCGCCACCGCACCACCGGCGAGCGGGTGGTCCTGAAGGAGGCGCGCCCGCACGCCGGGCTCGACGCCGCCGGGCGCGACGCCGTCACCCGGCTCGCCCACGAGCGCGACGTGCTGGAGCGCCTGGCCGGCCTCGACGCGGCGCCCGCGCTGCGCGACCACTTCACGCTCGGCGAGCACCACTTCATCGTGACCGAGTTCGTGGACGGCACGCCGCTCCAGCGCCGCCTCGTCCACCGCTACCCCCTGACCCGGGCCACCTGCGGGCCCGAGGACGTCGCCGCGTACACCCGCTGGGCGCTCGCCACGCTCGACCGGGTGGAGGAGGCCGTCGAGGCGCTGCACGCCCGCGGCGTCGTCTTCGGCGACCTGCACCCCGACAACGTGCTGCTCACGGAGGGCGGTCGCGTGGTGCTGATCGACTACGAGGTCGCCACCCTCGTGGGCGACGGCGCGCGCTCCGCGCTGGCGCATCCCGCGTTCGCCGCGCCGCCGGACCGGCAGGGGGTGGACGTCGACCGGTACGCGATGGCATGCCTGCGGTTCGGGTTGTTCGCCCCGCAGTGCACCATCATGCTGCCGCTGCACCGGCCGAAGATCCGGCAGCTCGCCGAGCTGGTCGCCGAGAGCTTCCCGGGGACGGCGGACATGGCCCGCGCCGCCGCGGCCACCATCGCCGGCCCCGAGGCGCCGTCGTCTCCCGCCGCGGACCGGGTGCCCATGCCCGGGCGCGCCCCCTGGCCCGACCTGCGCGACGCGATGTGCCGGGCCATCACCGCCTCCGCCACCCCGGAACGGGACGACCGGCTCTTCCCCGGCGACGTGGCCCAGTTCCGCCCCGGCGGCGGGCTCAACCTCGCCCACGGCGCCGCCGGCGTCCTGTACGCGCTCGCGGTCACCGGCGCCGGCCGGTTCCCCGCGTACGAGGAATGGCTGCGCGAGCGGGCGCTGCGGCCCGCCCAGGGGTCGGGCCTCGGCCTGTACGACGGGCTGCACGGCGTCGCGTACGTCCTCGACCGGCTGGGACGCCGCCAGGACGCGCTCGACCTGGCCTCCGCCTGCTTACGCGAGCGATGGGACGGCCTCGAGTCCGCCCTCTCCTCCGGCCTGTCCGGGATCGGCCTGTGCCTGCTGCACCTCGGCGATCCCGACATGACCAGGGCCGCGCTGCGCGCCGCCGACATCTGCGCCGACCGGCTCGGCGGCCCCGGCGACGTCCCCGAGACCAGCGGCGGCGACCACCCCCGCGCCGGCCTCATGCACGGCTCCAGCGGCCCGGCCCTGCTGTTCCTGCACGCCTACGAGCACACCGGCGACACGGCGCTGCTCGACCTGGCCGCCACCGCGCTGCGGCAGGACCTGCGCCGCTGCGCCACCGCCCAGGACGGCTCGCTCCAGGTGAACCAGGGCTGGCGGCTCCTGCCGTACCTCGACGAGGGATCCGCGGGCATCGCCCTCGTCCTCGCCCGCTACCTCGGGCATCGCGACGACCCTGAGCTCGCCGAGGCGCTGCCCCGGCTGCGGCGGGCCGGCCACGCCGGCTACTACGTCCAGCCCGGGCTGTTCACCGGCCGGGCCGGCATCATCGCCGCGCTCCCCGGCGGCGACCCGCACGCCGGCCGGCTGGTCGACGGGCTGCGCTGGCACGCGCTGCCGTTCGCCGGCGGCCTCGCCCTCCCGGGCGACCAGCTGCTGCGGCTCTCGATGGACTTCGCGACGGGCACCGCGGGTGTCCTGTTCGCGCTCGGCTCGGTGCTGGGTGACCAACCCGTGCACCTGCCCTTCCTGGAGCCGGTCCCGCAAGGGCGGCCCCGTCACCCCGACACGCGGAAGGAGGTGTGAACCATGGTGCTTCTCGACCTGCAGGGCCTCGAGTCCCCGGCGAGCAGCGACGTCGCCAGCGGCGGCTCCACGCTCACCGTTCTGGGCTGCCACTCCGGCGCTCCCAGCAACCTGAGCGTCGCGGTCTGTCACTGACCCGCGACATCGGTGATCCCCGCGCCGCCACTCTCGTCGGCGCGGGGATCCCCGGCATTCCGGGGTGGTTTCGATGAGGGAGGTAGGGGTGCGCGCCGGGGACCGGCTGGTGATGGACGCCGTACGGCGCGGCGGGCCCTGGCCCGTGGTGCTGGCCGTCACGGCCGTCGCCGGGGCCGCCGCCGAGCTGGCCCTGCCGTACGCGGCGGGCCGCACGGTCGACGCCCTCACCGGGGCGTTCCCGGGCGGGGCCTTCGCCGGGTCTCCCTCGGACGGGATCGCCGACGTTCTCACCGGCGCCTTCGCGGGCGGGGCCGGGAGCTGGCTGCTGGCCTGCGTCGCGCTCGTCGCGTGCGTCATGCTGTGCGAGAGCCTCGGCGTGTGGGCGCGCGGCGCGAGCGGCGCCCGCGCGGCGGCCCTGCTCCGGCTCCGGGTCCTGCGCCACGTGCTCGGCGCCGGGCCCGCCGCCACCCGCCGCTTCCCCGAGGGGGAGCTGGCCACCCGGGCCGGGCTCAACGCCGAGGAGGCGGGCCGCGCCCCGGAGACGGTCACCGGCGCGCTCGCGCTGCTCGTGCCGACGGCCGGCGCCCTCGTCGCGCTCACCCTCATCCATCCCGTCCTGACCGTCGCCCTGGCCGCCGGTATCGTCCTCGTCCTGCTGGTGTTGCGCGGGTTCCTCCGTACGACCACGGTGATCGCGGGCGGCTACCAGGAGGCGCAGGGGGAGATCGCCGCCCGGCTCGTCGGCGCGCTGGACGGCGCCCGCACCATCGCGGCGGCGGGCACCGCCGCCCGTGAGAGCGACCGCGTCCTCGCGCCCCTGGAAGGGCTGCGCCGGCACGGCCTGGCCCTGTGGCGGGCCAACGCCTCGGCCGGGGTCCGCGCCGGGCTGGTCGTGCCGCTGGCCGAGGTGGCGGTGCTGATGGCGGGCGGCCTCCTGCTGGCCTCGGGTGAGCTGACGGTGGGGGAGCTGTACGCGGCGGCGAGGTACGCGGTGCTGGGCTCGGCCCTCAGCACCGGGCTCGGACTGGCCGGGGCCCTGGCCCGGGCCCGCTCGGCGGGTGCCCGCCTGGCCGGCCTCCTCGCGATCCCGCGTCCCCGCTACGGCATCCGCGCCCTCCCTTCCAGACCCGCCTCGAACGGGGGGACATCCCTGCCGGGCACGCTGGAGTTCCGGGACGTGGCGGCGCACGGGCTCACGGTCGGGGACCTCGTCATCCCCGGCGGGTCCGTGACGGCGGTCGTGGGACGCTCGGGCTCGGGCAAGTCGCTGCTCGCCGCGCTGGCGGCCCGCCTGGCCGACCCCGAACGCGGGACGATCCTGCTGGACGGCGTGCCGCTGCCCGAGCTGTCGCACGACGAACTGCGGCGCGCGATCGGCTGCGCCTTCGACCGCCCCGTGCTGGTCGGCGACACCATCGGCGACGCCGTCGCCCTCGGCCTCCCGGGCGCGCCTCCGGAGGCCGTCGCGGCGGCGGCCGTGGCGGCCAGGGCCGACGGCTTCGTCGAGCGGCTGCCCCAGGGGTACGCCACCCCGCTCGCCGAGGCGCCCCTGTCCGGCGGCGAACGGCAGCGGATCGGCCTGGCCCGCGCCAGCTGCTCCTCGACGGTCTGCCCGATGTGCAGCGTGCCGAGCCGCTGGTAGTTGGGCAGCCCCTCGAGGAAGAGGATGCGGTCGGTCAGGCGCT